>JALSJL010000479.1 GCA_026989405.1 Marinosulfonomonas sp.
GTACAAGGTTTCGCCCTTCTCGGCCATTTCGCGCAGCAGTTCTGGCGTCTTGAACCGCTCGCCATAGGTTTCGGTCAGGTGGTCGCAGATCTCGACGGCCTTGCCGGCGCCGATCATGTCGAGCCAGGAAAACGGCCCGCCCGACCAGGGCGCGAACCCCCAACCCAGGATCGCGCCGACATCGCCCTCGCGGATATCCTCCAGCACGCCGTCCTCGAAGGCGCGCACGGCCTCCAGAACCTGGGCCATCAGCAGCCGGTGCTGCACCTCGTGCACATCGGGCTGGGTGTCGGCGGGCGGGTATTTTGCCGACAGGCCTTCCCACAGCCCAAGGCGCTTGCCCTTTTCGTCGTAGCTGTAGAACCCGGCCTTGGTCTTGCGCCCCAGGCGGCCCTCGTCGGCCATCCAGAACAGCACCTCGTCCACCGCGTCGTCGGGGTAGGCGTCGCCCATCGCCGCCTTGGTGGCCTTGGCGATCTTCACGCCGAGGTCGATCGAGGTTTCGTCGACCAGTTGCAGCGGGCCGAGCGGCATGCCGACAAGACGCGCGCCGTTTTCCACGAGCGGCGGCACCACGCCCTCTTTCACCATGCGGATGCCTTCGTTGATGTAGGGGATGATGCAGCGGTTGGCGAAAAAGAAACGCGCGTCATTTACCACGATCGGGGTCTTGCGGATCTGGCGCACGTAATCCAGCGCCTTGGCCACGGCCCGGTCACCGGTCTGTTTTCCCTTGATGATTTCCACCAGCAGCATCTTTTCCACCGGCGAAAAGAAGTGGATGCCGATGAACTGTTCGGGCCGCTTTGACGCCTTGGCAAGATCGCTGATCGGCAGCGTCGAGGTGTTGGTGGCAAAGATGCAGTCCTCGCCGACCACGGCCTCGACCTTCGCCGTCACCTCGGCCTTGATCTTCGGGTCTTCGAACACCGCTTCGATGATCAGATCGCAGCCCGCAAGCGCCGCGTAATCGGTGGTGGCGGTGATCAGCCCCAGCACCTTTTCCTTCTTTTCGGCCGTCGCCTTGCCGCGCTTGATGCCCTTGTCCATGTAGGTTTCGGAATAGGCCTTGCCGCGGTCGGCGGCTTCCTGTTCCTGGTCGATCAGCACCACCTCGATGCCGGCCATCGCCGACACCAGCGCGATGCCCGCGCCCATCATGCCGGCGCCCATCACGCCGAGCTTTTTCACCTGTTGCGGCGGCACGTCCTTCGGGCGCACCGCGCCCTTTTCCAGCGCGCCCTTGTTGATGAAGAGCGAACGGATCATCGCGGCCGAGGACGGGTTCAGCAGCACGTTGGTGAACCAGCGCGCCTCGATCTGGAGCGCGGTATCAAACGGCACCAGCGCGCCCTCGTAGACCGCCGAGAGCAGCGCTTTGGCTGCCGGGTAGACCCCCTGGGTCTGCTGGTTGACCATGGCGGAGGCGCCGACAAAGGTCATGAAGCCCGCCGGGTGATAGGGCGCGCCGCCGGGCATCTTGTAGCCCTTGGCGTCCCAGGGTTTCACCAGGTCGGCGTCCTTTGCTTCCAGCACCCAAGCCTTTGCACGCGCAAGCAATTCATCGGCCGGCACGACTTCGTCCACCAGCCCGGCGGCCTTGGCACCCTTGGGGTTCGACAGCTTGCCCTGCAGCAAAAACGGCGAGGCCGCCATCGCGCCCATCATCCGCACCAGCCGCGTGGTGCCGCCGGCGCCGGGGAAGATGCCAACCTTGATTTCCGGCAGGCCGATCTTGGCCTTGGGGTTGTCGGCGACAAAGCGGCGGTGACAGGCCAGCGGGATTTCCAGCCCGATGCCCAATGCGGTGCCGGGGATCGCGGCGGCAATCGGTTTGCCGCCTTTCTTGGTCTTGGGGTCCATCCCGGCCAGCTCGATCTTGCGCAGGATGTGGTGGATATTCATGATCCCGTCGAAAAGCCCGCGCGCCGGGTCATCGCCGGCGCTTTCGCGCATCTTCGCGATCACGTTCAGGTCCATCCCGCCGGCGAAATCCGGCTTGGCCGAGGTAATCACGATGCCCTTGACGGCATCGTCTGCAAGGGCGGTATCCAGCAGCGCGTCAAGCTCGACAAAGCCTTCCTCGCTCATCACGTTCATGGATTTTTCTGGCACGTCCCAGGTGATGACGGCGACGCCGTCGGCATCGGTCTTCATGGTAAAGTCAGTCATGTCTTTCGTCTCCCTTCAGGGCAAGTATTTGTATTCTGTCCAGGGTGCAGGGGCGGGGCATCACAGGGGGCTCCCGTCCTTGCGGGTGAACTCGAACCCGTCGGGGCCGAGTTCCACCATCATGTCGATGTCGCTGTAATGGGCGGTTTCGGTGGGCGTGCGGGTGCCGACCACCAGAAAGCGCGCCTCGGTATCGGTGCGGTTGACGAAGTGATGCCCGTTGGCGTCGCCCGCCGGAAAGGCGGCGCAGTCGCCGGGGCGCATCGGGGTTTCGCCGCTGTCGTCGACCAGCGTGCATTCGCCGCTGAGCATCACCACGAATTCGTCCTGTTCCTCGTGCCAGTGGCGCAGCGACGATTTCGCGCCCGGCTGCAGGATCACGATATTGGCGCCGAACTGGGTCAGCCCGCCGGCGTCGCCGACGCGCAGGCTGGCGCGGCCTTCCATCTCTGTGTCATGAGGCGCGGGGTAGATCGAGCCGGTCTTGAGCGGGACGTTCGCAAGATCAACCTTGGGCATCTTCTTCCTCCACCGGGTAGGGGGTGCCGTCCTTGTGCAGGTAGCGGCTTGCGCCATCCGCATCGCGCTCATAGGCCAGATCGACGTCGGGGTAATGCACCTTTTCCGTCTCGGCGCGGGTGCCGACGATCAGCAGGAAGGCCGGCTGATCGGTCCGGTTGATCAGATGGTGCGCGGTTGGCTCTCCGGCCTTCCAGCCGGCGGTGCTGCCTTCCTTGAGCACATGTTCGCCATCATCCTCGACCAGCACCACCTCGCCGACCAGCACATAGACGAACTCATCCTCGTTTTCGTGCCAGTGGCGTTGCGAAGACATGCCGCCGGGCAGCAGCTTTTCGATATTCACGCCGAACTGCGTCAGCCCGATCGCGTCGCCAAGCGACACCGATTCAAACAGATCACACCCCTTGTCGAACGGCTTGGGGTAGGCGATGCCGTCGGCGCCCCTGTTGACGGGCAGCCCATCGATCTTGATCACCGGCATCAGACGCGCTCGATGATTGTGGCCGCGCCCATGCCCGAGGCGATGCACAGCGTTGCAAGTCCGACTTCCTTGTCGGAGCGCTCCAGCTCGTCAAGCAGGGTGCCGATGATCATCGCGCCGGTGGCCCCCAGCGGGTGGCCCATGGCGATCGAGCCGCCGTTGACGTTGACCTTGGCCGGATCGACATCGAAGGCCTGCTGAAAGCGCAGCACCACGGCGGCGAAGGCTTCGTTGACTTCGAACAGGTCGAGGTCGGAAATCGCCATGCCGTTGTCGGCCAGGATCTTCTGTGTGACGGGCACGGGGCCGGTCAGCATGATAGTCGGATCGGTGCCGATCTTGGCGGTGGCGCGGATGCGCGCGCGGGGCTTCAGCCCGTATTTCTCGCCGAACTCTTTCGAGCCGACAAGAATGGCGGCCGCGCCATCGACGATGCCCGACGAGTTGCCGGCGTGGTGCACGTGTTCGAGCCGCTCCAGATGCGGGTATTTCATGATCGCGACCTTGTCGAAGCCGGGCATGTTTTCACCCATGTCCTTGAAGCTGGGCTTGAGCGCGCCAAGCGTCTGCATGTCGGTGCCCGGACGCATGAATTCGTCATGGTCAAGGATCGGCAGGCCGTTCTGGTCGCGGATGGTGACGATGGACCTGGCAAAGCGCCTGTCGTCCCATGCCTCCTTGGCTCGGCGCTGGCTTTCGACGGCCAGCGCATCCACATCGTCGCGCGAGAAACCGTATTCGGTGGCAATCAGGTCAGCCGAAATGCCCTGCGGCACGAAATAGGTTTTCATCGCGATGCTCGGATCGACGGCAATGGCGGCGCCGTCGCTGCCCATGGGTACGCGGCCCATCATCTCGACCCCGCCGGCGATATAGGCCTCACCCGCGCCGCCCTTCACCTGGTTGGCGGCGAGGTTCACCGCCTCCATGCCCGAGGCGCAGAAGCGGTTGATCGAGAGGCCCGGGATGCTCTCGTCAAGGTCCGAGGCCAGCACGGCAGAGCGCGCAAGGCAGCCACCCTGTTCGCCCACCTGGGTGACATTGCCCCAGATCACGTCCTCCACGGCGTGGCCATCGAGGTTGTTGCGTTCCTTCACGGCGTTCAGAATCTGCGCGGAAAGGCGCAGGCTGGTCACCTCGTGCAATGAGCCATCCTTGCGGCCCTTGCCCCGCGGCGAACGCACGGCGTCGTAGATATAGGCTTCTGTCATCGGTCTTTCTCCTTCAGGCCCGGTCGGCAGGCGAGCCGGGCATCAGATCATAGGGGTGTTTCCAGCCGGGCGTTTCGCTGATGCGGGTCAGCCAGGCATCGATATTGGGCCAGTCCTTGCGGTCAAACCCGAAAGGCTCGGGGTAGTAGAGATAGCCGCAGCAGCTCAGGTCGGCGATGGTCACGGCGTCACCGATCAGAAAGCTGCGCCCGGCCAGCGCGTCATCCAGCACCCTGTAGGCCGATTTCAGCCGGCCCTGCATGAAGGCGATGACCTCTTGCGGGCGCTTTTCTTCTGGCAGGAAGTTCATCAGGAACCGCGTCATGCCGGCGGGCGAGGAAAGCTTGTGGTTGTCCCAGAACTGCCAGCGCAGGATCTCGCGCCGGGCCGCGGCGGAGCGACCGCCGAGCTTGCCGGATTTCGACGACACGTAATCCTGGATCACGCCGGATTGCGACAGCACGATGTCACCATCCACCATCACCGGCACCTCGCCCATGGGGTTGAGCTTGCGGAATTCCTCGGTGCGGGTTTCGCCGTTGAAGAAGTCGACGAACACCGGCTCCCACTCGAGGCCGGAAAGCTCGAGCGCCAGCGCCGCCTTGTAGGAATTCCCGCTTTCGCCGAAGCAGTGGAGCTTGATTGTCATGTGATCTCTCCCAGTTGAACGGCGGCGGGGGCTTCGCGCCCCCGCACCCCCGCGGAGTATTTTTGGCAAGATGAAGCCGGGCCGGCTTCGGTTTTGCAATTTGTTAAGGTTGGTCGCCGACCTTTGGAATTGCGCAACAGGCTGGAGAGCCGATGGGCGTGCAAGGTGAAGCTCCGCTCTGCCGGCGTCGGGAAACTGGCGGCTGCGCAGGGCGGAGTGGAGCAGGCTCCTTCATCTTGCCCCAAGTACTCCCGCCGGAGGCGTCCTTGCTTGTCGGCGCTTGCCACGGTCAATCGGTTCTCCTCACAATGATCTTGCGATCAGTTCTTTCATGATTTCGTTCGTCCCGCCATAGATGCGCTGAACGCGGGCGTCCGTCCACATTTCCGCTACGTCGGTTTCGGCCATGTAGCCGTAGCCGCCATGAAGCTGAACGCATTCGTCCAGCACTTCGCCCTGCGTGTCGGTCAGCCAGTATTTCGCCATTGCCGCCTTTTCGACCGAGAGTTCGCCGCGCAGGTGTTCGCTGATGCAGGTGTCGAGAAAGGCGCGGGCAACCGCGGTTTTCGTCTTGCATTCGGCCAGTTTGAACCGGGTGTTCTGGAACTGGAGGATCGGCCCGCCAAAGGCCTCGCGCTCCTTGCAATAGGCAATCGTGCGCTCCAGCGCGCCTTCCATCGCGCCGACCGCGCCGCAGCCGATGATCAGGCGTTCCTGTGGAAGTTGCTGCATCATCTGGGCAAAGCCCTTGCCTTCCTCTCCGCCAAGCAGGTTTTCCGGCGGCACGGCAACATTGTCGAAGAACAGTTCCGAGGTGTCGGCCGCATGGCAGCCGATCTTTTCAAGGTTGCGCCCGCGCTCAAAACCCTGCGCCCCGTCGGTTTCGACCACCAGCAGCGAAATGCCCTTTGCCCCCTCATTCGGGTCGGTCTTGGTGGCCACGATGATCAGGTTGGCGTGCTGGCCATTGGTGATGAAGGTTTTCTGCCCGGACAGCCGATAGCTGTTGCCGTCGCGCAGGGCGCGCGTTTTCATCGATTGCAGGTCCGAGCCGGCGCCCGGTTCGGTCATCGCCAGCGCGCCGACCATTTCGCCGGTGACCATTTTCGGCAGCCAGCGCCTTTTCTGTTCCTCGCTGCCGTAGGCCAGGATGTAATGGGCGACGATGCCGGAATGGATGCCGTTGCCCCAGCTGGCCAGGTTGGCGCGCGCCGCCTCGATCTGGATCACGGCTTCGTGGCCGAAATCGCCGCCCGCGCCGCTGTATTCTTCGGGGATCGAGGGGCAGAGCAGCCCCAGTTCGCCGGCCTGCTGCCAGGTCTCGCGGTCCATCTGCCCCTGCTTGCGCCAGCGCGCAAACTGCGGGCGCCATTCTTCGGTGATGAAGCGGCCTGTCATCTCGGCGAGCATCGCGTGCTCTTGGGTCATCCAGGCGGCCGCGCTCATCAGCGTTTCCTCGCTTCAAGCTCGGAATTGAACAGCCGCAACCGATGCGTGAGGTTGTCGTGGTCGATCACCGAGGTGAAGTTCTCGAACAGGAACGACAGCGCCTCGCCTTCGTCCAGCCCGGCTTCGCGCGCGAAGGCGCGCAGTCTGCGATAGCCATCCTCGGTCATCGCGACGGGAAAGCGGCGGGTCAGGCGGAGGCGTTTGGGCATGGGCTTGGTCCTTTTGTCTGATCCTTCACCCTTGCTCAGAAGGCGCTCTCTGCCAAGCCCATTACCGGGTCAGCGCCGGTTTCGATGCGCCGCAGATGGGTCGCGGTCGCGGGCAGCTGGCGCGCCATGTAGTAACGCCCGGTCGCCAGCTTGGCTTCGTAGAACGCCGCGTCGCCTTCTCCGGCCTCGAGCGCCGCCAGAGCCGATTTTGCCATCCGCGCCCACATCAGCCCCAGGCAGGTGTGGCCGAACAGGTGCATGAAATCATAGGCCCCCGAAAGCGCGTTGTCGGGGTTCTTCATGCCGTGCTGCATGAAATACATGCCCGCCGCCTGCAGGTCCTTGGAAGCGGCCTTGAGCGGCTCGAGGAAATCGGCGTTCAGCGCGTCGTTGTCCTTGTTTTCCTTGATGAAATCCTTGACCATCTCGAAAAAAGCCATCACGTGCTTGCCGCCGTCAAGCCCCAGCTTGCGCCCGACGAGGTCAAGCGCCTGGATGCCGTTGGCGCCTTCGTATATCTGCGTGATCCGGGCGTCGCGCACGAACTGGCTCATCCCGGTTTCCTCGATATAGCCATGCCCGCCAAAGACCTGCTGCGCCAGCACCGTGCTTTCGAACCCCTTGTCGGTCAGGAACCCCTTGATCACCGGCGTCATCAGCGAAATCAGCCCTTCGGCATCGTGATCAGAAGCGCGCACCGAGCGGTCGATCAGCAGCGCCCCCCAGAGCACGAAGGCGCGGGCGCCTTCGACAAAGCTCTTCTGGTCCAGCAGCATGCGGCGCACGTCCGGGTGCACGATCAGCGGATCGGCCGGGCCGTCGGGGTTCTTCGGCCCCGTGACGGCGCGCCCCTGCAGGCGTTCGCGGGCATAGTCGACGGCGGCCTGATAGGCGGCCTCGGCCTGGGCATAGCCCTGCAGGCCAACGCCCATGCGCGCTTCGTTCATCATGGTGAACATGTTGCGCATGCCCTTGTGCAGCTCGCCCACAAGATAGCCGGTGGCCCCGTCGTAGTTCATCACGCAGGTGGCATTGCCGTGAATGCCCATCTTTTCTTCCAGGTTGCCGACGGAAACCCCGTTGCGCGCGCCAAGGGAGCCATCGTCGTTGACCAGGAACTTGGGCACGATGAACAGCGAAATCCCCTTGGTGCCCGGCCCGCCGCCCGGCGCCTTGGCCAGCACCAGGTGGATGACGTTCTCGGTGATGTCCTGATCGCCGGCCGAGATGAAGATCTTGGTGCCGGTGATCTTGTAGCTGCCATCGTCCTGCGGCTCGGCCTTGGTGCGGATCTGGCCCAGGTCGGTGCCGCAATGGGGCTCGGTCAGGTTCATGGTGCCCGACCAGATGCCTTCGACCATTTTCGGCAGGTAGATTGCCTTGAGTTCGTCGCTGGCGTGGGCATGGATCGCCGAATAGGCGCCGTGGGT
>JALSJL010000480.1 GCA_026989405.1 Marinosulfonomonas sp.
CCGGTTCGAGCGCTTCCGCCATACCGGCGTGTTGTTCGGAAACGGGCACCTGATCGTCGGCAACCACTGGTTTCAGGGTGACAACCTGGTGGATGCGCCGCGCCTGGGCGGGATGATCTTTACCCAGCCGAACGTGAAATCGGTGATCACCGGGAATTACATCGACAACTGTTTCATCGAATGGACCAACGAGCACGACGCGACCCCTGATTTCGGGGTGGAATATTCCTTTGGCGGCATGACCATCACCGGCAACATCTTCACGGCCTCCGATGTGGCAAGCTGGTTCACCTGGATCGTGATCAAGCCCCACGGCACCGGCCATTTCCTTCAGGGCCTCAGCGTCACCGGCAACACGTTCAAGTCGATCAACGGAACCGTCGATCGGGTCGAATCGCTGGATGCGTCGATCTCGGGGCTGGATTTCGGGCGCTCGCGCAATGTGGAGTTTGCGGGCAACACGTTCAACGGGGTCGGTCAGAACACGATCAACCCGGTGACGCTGGAATTCGTGCAGGGCTCCGATGCCGCGGTGTGGACGCTGGATGCCAGCGGCTATCTTCCCTTCGGGGGCTGGTCGCGCAACGTGACATCGGTCGTGGCCGAAGGGCCGATCACCAATGCGGCGTCCGTTGACGTCTTTGCCCAGCCCTATGTGAGCGTGAATGTCGGTGCGTCCAGCAATCTCGTGCAACTGAACTGGCCCGAGCCGTGCAAGGGGCGGGTGGTCGTGACGACGCGCATGGACAACCCGTTCTGACACGCGCGCAGGAGAGCGTTTCAAACCGGGGCCTCGCGCCCCGGTTTTTCATGCCGGCGCCGGGGTCAGGCAAGATCATCCGGCGACAGGTTGAAGGCCTTGCCAAACCCGGCATTCAGGAAGGCGCTGTCCGGCAGAAAGCGAACAAACCCGAAATCGGCGAAGTCCACGTAGAGCCTGGCCTTGGGATGGCGCTCGAGATAGGGGCCGCGCAGCTCTGCATGGGCAGAGCGCGGCAGGAATTCTGCCCGTGCTGTCAGGGTGATGCGGGGAAATGCCAGCGCATCACCCTTGTCGGGTGGGTCGCCGATGAGCAAGGAACAGACCGGGGTGTCTTTCAATGCCTGGTGATGCTGGGCAAGGGAAGAAATCAGGGACAGGCAGTCCCCACCCGGGCCGAGGGCGAAAGCGATGCGCGACTGCAGCGGAGCGCGGCCCTCGCCGGTGCAGACCGCCAGCACTGCGGAACGTGCGGTGCGCAGCAACTCGCGCGCCGTGGCGCGGGCGTCGTCATCGGGCGGCAGCAGCGGTGATTTATCCATGATCGCGGCCTGTCTGAAACATTGACCATCCTAGGAAGGTCGGCGGCGCGGTTTCAAGGCCGATCTGGAGCGCGTTTCGCTTTTCTTCCGCAACCGGACTGCGGAGTCCTTCCGGTTTGGCGGGCCTTGCAGGCACGGGGCACCTCGCGGCCTGTTTTGCCGGCGCGCCTGTTGCCCATGCTGCACCTGTTTGTCTAGTATCAGGCATGAACCCGGACCCGCGACTGTTCAGTCCGATCCCCGCGGGCCGGGTTGTTCACAAAGGAGCGCACCATGCCGATGATTTCCGAAGACCGTTCGCTGCAGACTGTCATCACGACGTTTGATGTGACCCCCGGCACGGCACAGGATCTGGTTGACGAACTGACAGATGCCTATGACAAGGTGATCAGCAAGCAACCCGGTTTCATCGGTGCGGCGATCCATGTCAATGACGCGCAAACCCGAATTGCAAACTATTCCCAATGGGAAAAGCGCGAAGATTTCATGGCCATGTTGCGGACCCCCGAAATGCGCCGGCGCAACCGCGTCATCAACGAGATGTGCAAGAGCTTCGAGCCGGTCATGTATGACGTGGTAGGCACCTTCGGCTGACTGCCTGGCGGCCGGACAATACGGCAAAGAAAAACCTTGAAGCTCTAGCTGCTAGAGCTTCTATATACAGTGCGGACGAAGCCAGCCGGCCAGGAGAGTTCGCGTGAAAGACACCCAGACACTGACCATCGAGGGCATGGATTGCCCCAGTTGCACCAGCAAGATCGAAGGCGCGGTCTGCAAGCTGCCGGGCATCGAGAACGTGCAGTTGAACTACACCAATCAGAAACTGCGTTTCGACGGAACGGGGGCAGGCGCTGAAGCGGTAGCCGAAGCTGTCGAAAAACTGGGCTACAAGGTGCGCAAACCCACCGATGCGCCGGCCGCGCCGGACCCGGCCTGGTGGCAGACCGGCAAGGGGCGGTTGGTTGTCTTTTCCGGTGCCATGGTCGGATTGGCCTTTGCGCTTTCGTTCCTGTTGCCGTCATATTCGGATTATGTCTTTGCCCTAGCGGCACTGGTTGCCCTGGCCCCGTTGGCGCGAAAGGCATTTGCCGGTGCTATGGCAGGCCAACCCTTCACGATCGAAACTCTCGTGACAATTGCCGTTCTCGGCGCAATCGCGATCGGTGAAGCGCCCGAAGCGGCCGTCGTGGTGTTCTTTTTCCTGATTGGGGAACTTCTGGAAATGGTGGCCGCTGCCAAGGCCCGCAAGTCGGTTCAGGCGCTGGCTGACCTGGTGCCGAAGTCGGCATTTCTTGTTGTGGACGGCGGAACGCGAGAGGTGCCGGCCGAAAGCCTGCAGGTCGGAGACATCATCGAAGTGCGCCCGGGCGGGCGGGTGCCTGCCGACGGTGTGATCACGCAGGGGGAAACCGCGATTGACGAAGCGGCCGTGACCGGCGAATCGATGCCGCGGCACAAGACGGTTGGCGACGAGGTGTTTGCCGGCTCGATCAATGCCGACGGCGTGATCCGTCTGCGGGTCGAAAAGGGCGCGGAAAACAACATGATTGCCCGCATTTTGCAACTGGTCGAGGAAGCCGAGGCCAGCAAGGCGCCGACTGCGCGTTTCATCGACAGTTTCAGCCGCTGGTATACTCCGGGCGTCATGGTGGTGTCCGGGCTGATCATGGTCATCCCGCCGCTGGCTTTCGGCGCAAGCTGGGGGGAATGGCTTTACAAGGGGCTCGCCATTCTTCTGATCGGGTGCCCTTGCGCTTTGGTGCTGTCGACACCGGCGGCGATCACGTCGGGGATCTCGGCCGGTGCGCGTCGCGGACTGCTGGTCAAGGGCGGCGCCGTGCTCGAGGCCATCGGGCGGGTGCGACGCATTGCCTTTGACAAGACCGGCACCCTTACGCGTGGCGAGCCGCAGGTCACCGATATTGTTGGTCTCGACATGGACGACACCGAGACGCTGCGGTATGCGGCGGCCGTCGAAGCCAGTTCTTCGCATCCTCTGGCCCGTGCCATCGTGCAACAAGCGCATGCAGCGGATGTTGCCGACCTGCAGGCAACCGATGCCAGGGCGCTGAATGGACGGGGTGTCGGGGGGCAGGTCGGCGCGCACGATGTTGTGGTGGCCTCACCGCGTCATGCGGCAGAAATCGCGGGGCTGGATGAAACCGTTCTGGCTGTCGTTGGCGAATTTGAGTCCGCGGGCAAGACGGTTGCCGTGGTTCTGGTCGACGGGCGCCCGGCGGGCCTGATCGCGCTGCGTGACGAATTGCGTGAAGATGCCCGGCCGGCGATGGACTGGTTGCGCAGGATGGGGGTTTCGGCCGTCATGCTGACGGGCGACAACCGGCGCACCGGTGAGGCTTTGGCCAAAAGTCTTGGAATTGACGTCGAAGCCGAACTGCTGCCGCAGGACAAGTTGGCGGCCATTGAAAGGCTGCGCGGCGACGGCACCATTGCGATGGTCGGTGACGGGATCAACGACGCGCCGGCGCTGGCGCGCGCCGACGTTGGCATTGCCATGGGGGGCGGCACCGATGTTGCCCTGGAGACTGCCGACGCGGCGTTGTTGCACGAGGCTGTCAGCGATGTTCCGGCGCTTGTCGATCTGTCGCGCGCGACCATGGCCAACATTCACCAGAACATCGCGGTGGCCCTGGGCCTGAAGGCGGTTTTTCTGGTGACGACGCTGTTGGGGGTGACATCGCTCTGGATGGCAATTCTGGCGGATACCGGGGCGACGGTTCTGGTCACAATGAACGCATTGCGGCTATTGCGTCACCAGCCGCGGCCTTGAGGTGCACGATATTGCCGGGGCAGGGGCGGGGACAAGCCGGGCGGGATTTTCCTGATACGAGGCAGCACATGTGTCGCATGTTTCCGGTCCTTTCCCTGGTTCTCCCAGGCGGGTGCGGGGTGCCCTTGGCTGTCCCTGATCCAGGGCGCGCCTTGGGCACTTTCCCAGGCCGGCAGGTTTACTTGATGCACCTCAAGGCCTCCGTTGCCGGTTATGCTATGATGAGATGGTAGAAATGGAGGTCTTGAAATGTACAAGAAAATTCTCGTGCCGGTGGCGCTGGATCAGCGACCCAACACCGGAAAGGCGCTGGACGTCGCCATGGCCCTGAAGGACGAAGGTGCCCAGGTCGTCGCAGTGCATGTGATGGAGCCGATTCCGGGCTATGTGGCCCACTACCTGCCGGAAGAGCAGCTGCGCGAAGGCCGCGAGGCGGCGCGCGCGGCGCTGATTGGCGAGATCGGCGGCATAAAGGGCGTCAAGGCCGAGCTGATTTCAGGATCGGCCGGACAAGCCATCGTTGACTATGCTGAGGCGCATGATTTCGATTGCATCGTCATCGCGTCGCACAAACCCGGCCTTACCGACTATTTCCTCGGCTCAACCGCTGCGCGGGTCGTGCGTCATGCCAAATGCTCGGTGCATGTCGTGCGCTAGAGCGTGTCGCTCAAGAGTGGGGCCGGCAAGGTGGCGGCACAGGCCGCGGTGCACCTTCTGTCCGTGGCCGGTTCAGGCGTCTTGCGTCCGGGCGGTTGCGGCGACGCCCTGGGCGTCACTGCCCGCCTTGTCGCAATCGAGCGGGGCCAGGTCACAACTGAATGCGAGGAACCGGCCATCGTCGTTTGACACGATCTTGCCGAGCGGAGTGGCCTGGTAGCCCATCCGGCGCGCCATTCTCATGAACCCGGGCGGCCCGAGAAAAAGGCATTTGCGCGCGCCCTGATGGCGGAGGTAGTCAATGCCCACGTCAAGGATCGCGCTGGCGATGCTGCTGTCATTGCCGATCGTGGCAAAGCGCGAAAACTCCCACACGCTGGGGTCGACGGGCGGTTCTTCGTCGCATATTTCCGGTGGCAGGCCGGGCAGGTTTTTCAGATAGGCATCGCGGATCATGTAGGTGTAGACGATCCGCCCGATGCTCTGGGTTCGGTCCGTGCGCACAAGCCGGCCGCCACCCAGCACCTTGTCGCCGTTATGGGCGATAAGGTAGACGCTGGTGATCGTGTCGTATTGCTCATACTCCAGCAGGTTGTCGTGGTGCAGCGGCCAGCGCAGGCCGTCGATGAAAATCTGTTTGCGCAGCTGCAGAAATTTCATGACAAGGGGCCAGTTCCGGGCCCCCTCGGGGATTGAAATGACCGAGACCTGCGGTTTGTCGGCCTTCTTCATTTCCGACGCGGGCATGGCATTCATTGGACAACCACATGGCCGGTGCGGCAGTAATAGCTGCTCTCGCACGTCTCGGTTTCGAAGGTCGCCTTGCCAAGGAACTGTCTGGAATTGTCGTTCGGGTTGATCAACCAGAGGCCCTTGTGGTTGATCTCGACACTGACGATGCCACCGTCCTGATATTTCTCGAAACAGTCTTGCAGTGTTTCGACCATGTCATCGGTGAAACGCGCCACGGCGACTACGGGCGGCAGTGATTGTTTTTGCATGTGGATGCTCTTTCTGAGGAGGCGCCCGAACTATTGACCGACGCCAGCGGGCGTTCCAGAAAGAATTGGCCAAAGTAGACGATCATGTTACACCATCGTCCACCCAGATTGGTAAACATTCGTCTTCCCGGCGGGAAGAGAGCCAAATAATCCGGAGGCGACCGTGATCGAAAGCATGATCCCAAACTTCGAAGCCGAGGCTGCGTTTCTCGATCATCTGGCCCCCAGTGGCTACACATTGGCATTCAATGTCGGGTTTCAGGGGGCCGAGCTCTTCCGGTCCAGCTTTCCGCAAAAATGGCAGGAACGCTACGAGTCGCGGGCCTATTATTTCACGGATCCGGTGTTGATCTGGTCGATTACCAAGGTCGGCCGCAAACGTTGGTCCGAGCTCAAGTTGCCGGATGTCCGGGGCATATTTGCCGAAGCGAAAGAGTTCGGCCTGTCCTACGGCGTCGTCATATCGACCAACATCGGTGGTAGTAAATCGGTCCTTACAGCCGCGCGGGACGACCGGGAATTTTCCGATGAAGAACTTGATCTTCTGCAGGCCAAGCTGGAATACATGGCCGGGTGCGCGTCGCCCAAGGGCGGATTGTCAGATGGCGAACTGGCGGTGTTCAGAGAGCTTGCCAACGGCGCAAGCATTCAGGAAACCGCTGAAACATTGGGGATTTCCAAGGCGGCGGTGAACAAGCGGATCGACAAGGCCAAGCAGAAACTGCATGCGAAATCGACAATGCAGGCGGTTTCGATCGCGGCATCCAAAAACTATATTTGAAACTGGCAGTCATGAGGTGGCGATCTGCGGCAGGTAGATTATAATATAATACGATAATCTACCCAGAGAAGATTCAACTTGTCTGGAACGCCCGCAGCGCGATTGTGTCCGTCGAACAATTGGATTCGGGAAATGATGACGACTGGAATTTTGCGGAGCGTTGGAGTCCGCAGTTCGGCCTGCCGCCACCCGGCCGGCCCGGCAAAGCGATGCAGCCTGGTTTCGATACTGGCCGCCGGTGGGCCGGCTGGAAAGATCCATGCGTCGACGGGCAGTGAATGCAACCGTGGCGAGATTTGCGCGTCGGTGGTTGGTGGCCGTGGGTTCCCGGGTTCTGGGCAAGAGGTTGTGTGACGTGATGAAAACTTTCAGCGAATTTCGGATCAGGGGGCATGTCGAGGGGATTCGATCAGTGCGTGATTCGGTTCGAATCTCGGTTGTGTCGGACGGGCGAGGCAACGAACGGTTCTCGAATGAAATCGTGATCTCGGACGCCGAACTGGCAAAGAAGGCGGTCGATGAACTGAGTCGAGGCGATCTGGTGCTGGCGACCGGGACGGTTCGGGAAATTGAATTCGAGCAGTTCGGCGAGAAAATCTATGCGTCCTGCCTGACGGTGTCCAAGCTTGAAATCCTGGAAAAGTCGGTGCTGTCCAAAAAGGTATCGTGAACGCTCGGGTTCGGGGCCAATGGGGCTGGATTGCCGGTGCGCCATTGATGATTGATCGCGACCGGGCGGGCGCAAGTCGCCGACGGGGCTGACCGCTTCCCGCTTGACGGCAAAATCCCATTCAAATATGGACTGAAACCACTAGGCGGGTATGGTGAAATGGTATCACACGAGCCTTCCAAGCTCTTGGTGCGGGTTCGATTCCCGCTACCCGCTCCATGCGATCATCCGCACAGATCAGGGGGCCGTTGCCGCCGGGGACGAATTGCCGCGTGCCGGCAAACTTGAAGCGCGTGGTTCGCAGGGTTAACTGGGAGCCGTGATGAAGGAGACCGGCATGGCCCAGGTTGACATGCAAAGCCCCGAAGAGCGAGAAAAATCAAAACGGATCAATGCCTTGACCGGTCTTTGGCCGTTTTTGCGGCCATACAGCGGGATGATGCTTGCGGCCTTCCTGGCCTTGCTGCTGACGGCGGCGATTTCGCTGGTTCTGCCGCTTGCGGTGCGCCAGATCATTGACGGTTTCAATGCCACGAACGGCGCAATACTTGACGGATACTTCCTGTTTGCCCTGCTGGTCGCCGGCCTTTTGGCTGTCGGCACCGGGTTGCGCTACTACCTGGTCACCCGTCTGGGCGAACGTGTGGTTGCCGACATCCGCAAGGCCGTGTTTGACCGGATGATCGGCATGAGCCCGGCATTTTACGAAAAGATCATGACCGGAGAAGTGCTGAGCCGGATCACGACGGATACCACGCTCATTCTTTCCGTGCTCAGTTCTTCGGTTTCGGTGGCGTTGCGAAACGTCTTGATATTCCTCGGTGGTCTGGCGTTGATGCTGTACACGTCTCCGAAGCTGACGTTGCTGGTCTTGCTGATTGTCCCGGCCGTGATTGTTCCGATCG
>JALSJL010000481.1 GCA_026989405.1 Marinosulfonomonas sp.
CCGGCATGCAATTCGGGGTAACCACCGGGCAGGAACACCAGGTCACAGGTCTGTGGGGCCTCATCCGCGAGCGGCGAAAAGAAACTGAGCTCGGCCCCGGCGGCGCGCCAGTCCTGCAGAAGATGCGGGTAGGCGAAGGCAAAGGCTTCATCGCGCGCGATCGAGATCACCTGAGCCGGCGGAGGAAAGGCCGGCCTTGGCCCGGGCGTCGGCAATGGTGCGCCCAGCCCGGCCAATCGGTCAAGGTCGACACTGGCGGCCACGATCTGCGCCGCATCCTGCAGATAGGTCTGTATGTCCGGGTGTTCACTGGCCTGCACCAGACCGAGGTGGCGCGACGGGTGGGTCAGCCCCTCTTGTCGATAGATCGCGCCAAGCACCGGGACCGCCACCGGTTCCAGCGCCCGGCGCAACATGGCCTCATGTCTGGACGAGCCGATCTTGTTGAGGATCAACCCGACCACGCGAACATCCGGATCGTGATCGACAAAGCCCCGGACCAGGGCTGCGACGGATTGCGCCATGTGGCTGCAATCGACAACCAGAACCACCGGAACGCCCAGCAGTCGGGCCAGATCAGCGGTTGCGCCGCGGCCCTCGGGCGGGGCGCCATCGAACAGCCCCATGGCCCCTTCGATCAGCAGAAGTCCTTCGCCGGCCGCAAGCGACACCAGACGCTCGCGGTTCATCGCCCAGGCATCGAGGTTGGGGCAGGGATGTCCGCAGGCCGCTTCATGGAACCGCGGGTCGATGTAATCCGGCCCGGACTTGGCGCCGCGCACCGTTACGCCGGCGTCGCGCAGGGCGCGCAACACCCCCAGGGTCACCGTCGTCTTGCCATTGCCCGAACCGGGGGCCGCGATGATCAGGGCGCTGCTCATTTTCGCGGCGGCGCCGTGGTGAGGCCAAGCGGGTCCGAGTTTCGCGGCGGCGCTCCGCTGGCCATGGATTGCCAGTCCAGCACCTGGCGCATCAATACAGCCTTGCCGATACAGATGATTGCCGGGGCCGTAACGCCGGCTTGCCGGATATCCTGCGCGGCCTTTTCCAGGGTGGTTTCAAGCACGCGCTGGGTCGGCAGCGACGCATCGCTGACAACGGCGACAGGCTCGTCCGCTGGCCGTCCGGCCTCCTGAAGCGCCTGGCTGATGGCTGACATCGTCCGAAGCCCCATGTAAATCACGATCACTTGCGAGCCACGCGAAATGGCACCCCAGTCAAGCGGCGGGGTATCGCCGGCCGGGTCGTGCCCGGTCAGAAAGGTGACCGCCTGGTTCACATCGCGGTGCGTTGCCGGAATGCCGGCATAGGCCAGCCCACCGATGCCCGCCGAAATGCCGGGGATCAGACGGATGGGCACCCCGTTTCGCACGAGGTCCTGCGCTTCTTCGCCGCCACGCCCGAAGACAAACGGATCACCGCCCTTCAAGCGCAGAACCCTTTTGCCGCGCCGTGCGTGGTCGGTCAGAAGCCGGGTGATCTCGGCCTGTTTCGGCGAAGCCCGCCCCGCCCGTTTTCCGGCATCGATGCGCTTGGCCCTGTCGCCGGCCCAGTTCAGGATGTCAGCACTGACCAATGCGTCATGCACGATGACATCGGCCTGGCTCAGCGCATTCAGCCCATGCAGCGTCAGCAACCCCGGATCACCCGGGCCGGCACCACACAGCCAGACCCAGCCGGGCTGAAATTCGGGCCAGTCATTGGCGGGCAGAACCAGTGAGTCGGTCATGGCCATGTTATGGCGTGGAACGGCGGGACGAAAAAGTGCGAAACGACTCGGCTGTATCGCGCGCCCGACCGCCGTCGCCCGCGATTTTGTTGCCTTCCGCGGGCAGGTGCATATAGTCCGCCCGATGACGCGCAGCGACCATAAAAAACTACGCCGGGGCTGGACAACGGGCGCGTGCGCGGCCGCGGCCACCAAGGCCGCGCTTGACAAGCTGTGGGGGGGCTCTTTTCCCGACGAGGTCACGATCACGCTGCCCCGCGGGGAGACCCCGACATTTGCACTGGCCTTGCGCAGGGCAGGGAACGGATGGGCCGAAGCGGGGATCATCAAGGATGCAGGCGATGACCCGGATGTCACCCATGGCGCCTTGATCCGGGCACGCGTGGCCCGGTCCGATGGCAAGATCGAATTTCGCGCCGGAGAGGGGGTCGGCACCGTGACGCGGCCAGGCCTGCCTGTGGCGGTTGGCGAAGCGGCCATCAACCCGGTGCCCCGCCAACTGATGTCCGAAATCGTGACCCTTCAGGCCGCCCGCCATGACACCACGCCGGCCATCAGGATCACCCTGTCGGTTCCCGGCGGAGAGGCGCTTGCCCAAAAGACCTGGAACCCGCGTCTGGGGATCGTCGGGGGCATAAGCATTCTGGGAACCACGGGCGTTGTCAGGCCGTTTTCCTGCGCCGCCTGGATTGCCTCGATCCACCGCGGTATCGATGTGGCGCGCGCAAGCGGGCTGAGCCATGTGGCCGGCTGCACCGGGGCCACGTCCGAACGCGCGGTGCAAGCGCTTTTCGGGCTGCCGGACCATGCCATGCTCGACATGGGCGATTTTGCCGGGGGCTTGCTCAAGTATCTGCGCCGACACCCGGTTGCGCGGCTGACAATCGGCGGGGGCATTGCAAAGATGGCCAAGTTCGCTCAGGGCGCAATGGATCTGCATTCGGCGCGCAGCCAGGTCGATTTCGACATTCTGGCCGACTGGGCAGGGGACGAAAGGGTTGCCGGTACAAACACCGTGCTTGAAGCCTATGAAATTGCCGGAAAGCCCCTTGCGGCGCGCATCGCCAACGAAGCACGACAGCAGGCGCTGCGTGTGCTGAACGGTGCAGGGATTTCTGTCGACATCGCGCTTGTCGATCGCGCGGGCACGATTGTTGCGAGGGCCTGCTGATGCTGCTCTTGCTGGCCGGAACAAGCGAAGCGCGCAGGATTGCCGGCGCCCTGGCGGCAGAGGGCATCCCGGCCGTCGCTTCCCTTGCCGGGGCGACCCGAATGCCGGAAAAACTGGCCCTGGAGACCCGGGTTGGTGGATTTGGCGGGCGGCAAGGCTTCATCGATTTTCTCCAGGAAAACGCGATCACCGCCATTCTTGATGCCACCCATCCCTTTGCTGCAGAAATCAGCGCCCGCACCGCGAATGTTGCCAGTTCCATGGCCATCCCGCATCTGCTCTTGCTGCGCCCGCCGTGGCGGCCATCCCAAGGCGATGACTGGACGATGATTGCCCGGGAATCCGATGCAGCGCGCCATATCGCGCCGGGTTCGACGGTTTTTCTGGCCACCGGCAGGCAAAGCCTTGAAGGGTTTGCCAATCTTGAAGGCCGGCGCCTGATTTGCCGTCGGATCGACCCGCCGCGCGCGCCATTTCCCTACGCCAACGGCACCTATCTTCTGGGCCGGGGGCCGTTCACTGTCGATGATGAAATCGCGTTGTTTGAACAGCTCGGGGTCGACGTTCTCGTGGTCAAGAACGCCGGCGGCGAATCGAGCCGGGCGAAACTGGACGCCGCGCGCGCTCTCTCGATCCCGGTGATCATGATCGAGCGCCCGCCGCCGCCTGCAGCCGACACCGTTGCCACGGTTGCCGAGGCCCTGGACTGGGTGCGGGGGCTTGCATGAAAGAACGGATACTGGAAACCCATGCCTGCATTTCCCAGGGCGCTGACTGGCTGGCCGCGAATGAGCCCCGGTTTGCGCAGGCCCTGACCCGCACCGGCCCCTTGCCGCTGCGCCGGCGCAAGGACGGGTTTGCCGCCCTGCTCGATGCCATCGTCAGCCAGCAGATTTCGGTAGCCGCCGCCACGGCCATCTGGGGCCGCATGGAGGCTGCGGGGCTGACCGGGCCTCGCAAGATCAGGGCCTGCTCGGACGACCAGTTGCGCAGGTGCGGGCTGAGCGGCCAGAAGATCCGTTATGCCCGCGCGCTGGCCACCGCCGGCATCCGGTATCCGGACCTGCGTGACATGAGCAGCGACGCGGTGGTGGCCCGGTTGACAGAAGTGCCCGGTATCGGGCCGTGGACTGCGCAGATATATGTGATGTTCTCGCTGGGACGCGCCGACGTCTTTGCCCCGGGCGATCTGGCACTGCAGGAAGCCGCGCGCCTGCTGTTCGATCTGGATGGGCGGCCGACGGAAAGGAAAATGCACGACATGGCGTTGGCCTGGTCACCCTGGCGCGGCGTTGCAGCCCGTCTGCTTTGGGCCTACTACCGTGTTGAAAAGGAACGGGAAGGAACACGATGACACGGCAGTTGCAATACGACCGGCGCGGGCCGCAATCGGGAACAGCGAAACAGGTTGTCGTTTTCCTGCATGGCTACGGAGCAAACGGCGCCGACCTGCTTGGCCTTGCCGACCCGTTGGGGCCACATATGCCCGACACAGCCTTTGTCGCGCCCGATGCTCCCGAACCCAGCGCCGCAAATCCGATGGGGTTCCAGTGGTTCCCGATCCCCTGGCTCGACGGCTCATCCGAAAAGGACGCGGCCGCATCGATGGCGCAAGCGGTCGACGACCTGAACCGGTTTCTCGACAAGGTTCTGGCCGATGAAGGGCTGACACCCGACCGGATGATCCTGTTCGGGTTTTCCCAGGGCACCATGATGAGCCTGCATGTGGCTCCGCGCCGCCCGGACCCTGTAGCCGGAATTGTCGCTTTCTCCGGGCGCCTGCTGGAACCGGACCGGCTGGAAAGCGAAGTGGTGTCTCGCCCGCCGGTGCTTCTGGTGCATGGAGACAGGGACGAAATTGTGCCACCGGCCAGCCTGCCGGCCGCCGCTGACGCATTGAGCAAGGCGGGTTTCGAGGTCTATGCGCATGTCATGGAGGGCGCCGGCCACGAGATCGCGCCCGACGGCCTGTCTGTTGCGCTGTCCTTCATGCGTGACAAACTGGGCCTGGGCCAGAAATCACCGGCCAATCCGGGATAAATATCGGGGGTTGCGACCAATTGCCCACCATATATAGTCAGCCCAAATACCGGGGCGGGTCGTCCTGCCCTGCTGTTTGCCGGATGCTGCATCAGGGTGAGGACTTGCTTGATCATGAATGCCGATTTCAGGACCAGTTTTACGCGTGAACCGGGAACGCTGCGCCATTGTCCGGCCCTGGTGTTGAACGCCGACTATCGTCCACTTTCCTACTATCCCCTGTCACTCTGGCCCTGGCAGGACGCCGTCAAGGCGGCCTATCTGGAGCGTGTCGATATCGTCGCGGAATACAACGAGGTCGTGCACAGCCCGTCGGTATCCATCCGGATCCCGTCTGTCGTTGTCCTGAAAGACTATGTGAAACCGCAAAAACGCGTGGCCTTCACCCGGTTCAACCTGTTTTTGCGCGATGAGTTCTGCTGCCAATACTGCGGCGCGCGGGGCGATCTGACCTTTGACCATGTGGTCCCGCGTTCCCGCGGCGGGGTTACAAGCTGGGAAAATGTCGTTGCGGCCTGTTCGCAATGCAATCTGCACAAAGGCGCGCGCAGCCTGCGCCAGGTGGGCATGGCGCTGCGAAAAACACCCAGACGCCCCGGAGCCGAAGAGCTGCGCAACATGGGCCGCCGCTTTCCGCCCAATCACCTGCACGAGACCTGGATGGATTTCCTTTATTGGGACGCCGAACTGGACGCCTGATACCCGGCGGCTGTCAACTGTCCTGCCGGGCCCGCATCACCATGCCGAAAAGATCGCGCGGATCATCCGGGTCGGCCAACATGTCAAGGTCCTGATAGTAATCGGTTCCCGTGATCTTCTCGCGCACATATCGAAGCGCCGAAAAATCCTCGATAGCGAAACCGACGCTGTCAAAAAGCGTGATCTGGCGAGCCTCCGAGCGGCCCGGTTTTTCGCCGCGGATCACCTGCCACAATTCGGTGACGGGATAGTCCGCCGGCAGTTGCTGGATTTCGCCCTCGATGCGTGTCTGCGGGGGGTATTCCACGAAAATATCCGCGCGCAGCAGGATATCCCTGTGCAGTTCCGTCTTGCCCGGGCAATCGCCGCCGATGGCGTTGATATGCACGCCGGCGCCAACCATGTTGTCCGTCAGGATTGTGGCGCATTGCTTGTCCGCCGTGCTGGTTGTGATGATCTGCGCGCCCTCGATCGCTTCTTCGGGCGAGGTGCATTGCACGACCTCAAGACCGCTTCCGGCCAGATTGCGCGCACATTTTTCGGTGGCGGCGGGGTCACTGTCATACAGTCGCACGGTGTCGATGCCGACCACCTGTTTCATCGCCAGGATCTGAAACTCGCTTTGCGCGCCATTGCCGATCATGGCCATGACCCGCGCGTTTTCCGGCGCGAGATGGCGCGCGGCCATGGCGGATGTGGACGCCGTTCGCAGCGCCGTCAGGATCGTCATTTCCGAAAGCAGCACCGGATAGCCGGTTTCGACATCGGCCAGCAACCCGAAAGCCGTGACGGTCTGCAGGCCTTCGCGGGTGTTTTTCGGGTGGCCGTTGACATATTTGAAACCGTAGACCTCTCCATCCGAGGTCGGCATCAGCTCGATCACGCCTTGTGCCGAGTGGCTGGCCAGGCGCGGCGTCTTGTCGAAGACCTGCCAGCGGGCGAAATCGGCTTCCACGGCGTCGGTCAGATCAGCCAGCATTTTTTCAAGCCCGATGTGATGGACCAGCCGCATCATGTTTTCGACGCTGACAAACGGCACCATGGCCAACCGGGAAGGGGTAGGTTTCATGCTCGTCTCCGGGATCAGTCAAAGGAACGGGTCGGGCGGTCGAAAACACGTCGACCAAGGGCGGAAGCGGCCAGATCAACCAGCACTTTCGCCGTCCGGCCGCGTTCATCGAGAAACGGGTTGAGTTCGACCAGGTCAAGCGAGGTCATGAGCCCGCTGTCGTGCAGCATTTCCATCACCAGGTGCGCTTCGCGCAGGGTGGCGCCGCCTGGAACGGTTGTCCCGACGGCCGGGGCCACCGTGGGGTCGAGAAAATCGACATCGAAAGACACATGCAATGCGCCGCCCTTGCTTGCGACACGCTCAAGAAATTTCCGGACCGGGCGGACGATCCCGCCTTCGTCGATGGCGCGCATGTCGTGATAGCTGATGGCGCTGTTCTCCAAGGCAATCCGTTCCGCCCGGTCCACCGAACGAAGCCCAAGAATGCAGACGTTTTCCTGTATCACCGGTGCGTCGATCGGCGGAAACCCATCAAAGCCGGGCTGGCCGGTGGCATAGGCCAATGGCGTTCCGTGGAGGTTTCCCGACGTCGTGGTCCCTGGCGTGTGAAAGTCGGTGTGCGCATCGAGCCACAGAACAAACTGCGCCCGGCCCTGTTCGGCCGCGTGCGCCGCAACGCCGCTGAGCGAACCGAGCGACAGCGCATGGTCGCCGCCCAGAAAAATCGGGATGCCGCTGGCAATGGTTTGTCGGGCGGTTCGGGCGATCGTGGCCGTCCACTCGATTGTCTGCTGCAATCCGAAAGTCGCACCCTGCGGCGCGGGCTCGGGACGCGGGCTGGTGATGGCAAGATTGCCATGGTCGATGACACGATGGCCCAGTTCGAGCAAGGTCGCTTCGAGGCCAGCGGTGCGCATGGCGTCCGGGCCCATCAGGCAGCCGGCACGGCGTTTGCCGCTGTCAACGGGGGCGCCGACAAGGTGGCAGGTAACGGGGTCCATCATGATCTCCGACTTGTTTTTCGACGATAGCGCATGATTGTGGAAATCTCTGGTTGCATTTTCACCAGAATGATACTGAGAATGCCGGTCTGGACAAGGAAGGTGCTCAAAATGGACGATCTGGATCAAAGGGTCATCGCCGCTTTGCGCCACAATGCACGGGCGTCGCTGTCTGAAATTGCCGGTGCTCTGTCGGTCTCGCGCGCAACGGTTCGCGCGCGCATTGAAAAGATGCAGCAATCCGGCGAAATCGTGGGCTTCACGGTCATCACCAGAGCAGACAGTGCAACGGCGCCGGTGCGGGGGCTGATGATGATCGGTATCGAGGGGCGGGGCGCCGACCGGATCATCCGCCAATTGCGTGGGGTTTCGGAAATCACGGCCATTCACACCACGAACGGCCGTTGGGATCTGATCGTTGAAATTGCCACCGCC
>JALSJL010000482.1 GCA_026989405.1 Marinosulfonomonas sp.
CTGGACAGCCCGCTGCCCGAGCCGACCGAAGAAGACCTGCGCAGCTGGTTTGAATCCCACCCGGACGATTTCACGCTGCCGCCGATGAAACGGCTGACCTATGTGTGGCTTTCACCCGATGACATGGTGGACGAAATCGAGGTCGACGAAGAAGCCCTGCGCGCCCTTTATGACGAGCGCGCCGATGAATACAACTCACCCGAGCGCCGCCTGGTGGAACGGTTGGTGTTTGGCGACGCCAGCGAGGCCCAGGCCGCGATCGAGGCGATCAACGCGGGCGAAAAGACCTTCGAGGACATCGTCGCCGAACGCGGTCTCAGCCTGAGCGACATTGACTTGGGCGACGTGACACGCGACGAACTGGGCGATGCGGCGGACGCGGTCTTTTCGCTGTCCCGGCCGGGTGTTGTCGGCCCGATCGAGACAGATCTGGGGCCGGCCCTGTTTCGGGTGAATGCGATCATTGAAGCGCGCTCGACCCCGTTTGAAGATGTCCGCGACACGCTCCGGGAAGAATTTGCCGCCGACGCGGCGCGACGCGCCGTGCTGGACCGGATTGGCGAGCTTGAAGACCTGCTGGCGGGCGGCGCCACGCTTGAGGACCTGTCCGACGAGGCCGGGCTTCGGCTGGGCCAGCTTGAATGGGTCGATGGCCAGACCGAAGACGAGATTGCCGCCTATGACAGTTTCGCCCAGGCCGCGCGCGCCGTGACGCAGGAAGATTTCCCCGAAATACTCGAACTGGAAGACGGCGGCATTTTCGCCCTGCGGCTGGATGAAAGCGTGCCCGAGCGCCCCGACACGTTTGAAAACGCCCGCCCGGAGATCGAGCGATCCTGGAAAGCCAACGCCCTGTCCGAGCGGCTGGCCGAGGACGCCGCCGCCCTCACCCGCAAGCTGAAAGATGGCGCGGACCTGTCAAGCCTCGGTCTGCCGGTGACGGTCGCAACGAACCTGACCCGCAATGCGTTTGTCGAAGGCGCGCCGGACGGGCTGATGGAAAAGGTCTTTGAGCTCGAGCCGGGCGAAACGGCAGTGGTCAACGGCAGTGGCGCGCTCACCATCGTGCAGCTCAAGGACATTCAGCCGCCGGACAAGGATGACCCCGACCTTGCCGCGGTAGAAAACGCCATCCGCGACGAAATCCGCCAGGGACTGGGCCAGGACGCGCTGACAATGTTCACCCGCGACATCGAACAAGATGCCGGGATTGCGCTGAACCAGGCAGCCATCAATGCGGTTCACGCCCAATTTCCCTGAAGAAATGGCGCTGGAACCATCATACGACCAATTCGCGTCCGACTATGAGCAGGGCAGGAACCAGGTCGTCTACACGCGTCTTGCGGCCGATCTGGACACGCCGGTATCGCTGATGCTCAAACTTGCCGAGGCCCGCCCCGACAGCTTCATCCTGGAAAGCGTGACCGGTGGCGAAGTGCGGGGACGGTATTCGATCATCGGGATGAAACCCGACCTGGTGTGGAAATGCTCGGGCGAGCAGGCGCAGATCAACCGCAACGCCCGGTTTGACGCCGACGCGTTCACCGATCAGGCCGGCCCCCCGCTTGAAAACCTGCGCGCCCTGATCGCCGAAAGCCGCATCGAACTGCCTGCCGATCTGCCGGCCGCCGCCGCCGGGCTGTTTGGCTATCTCGGGTATGACATGATCCGGCTTGTCGAAAACCTGCCCGATGTGAACCCCGACCCGCTTGGCCTGCCCGACGCGGTCTTGATGCGCCCGTCCGTTGTCGTGGTGCTGGATGGCGTGAAAGGCGAGGTGATTGTCGTATCCCCCGCCTGGGCCGCATCCGGCCTGTCGGCGCGCGCAGCCTACGCACAGGCCGGCGAACGGGTCATGGATGCGGTGCGCGATCTGGAGCGTCAGCCCGCAGACGCCGGCTACAATCTGGGTGAAGCGGAACCGGCGGCGCAGGCCGTTTCGAATTTCCGCAAGGAAGACTATCTGGCCGCCGTGGACAAGGCGAAAGACTACATCCGGGCGGGGGACATCTTTCAGGTCGTGCCCTCGCAACGCTGGACCCTGCCCTTCACCCTGCCGCCCTTTGCGCTATACCGTTCGCTGCGGCGCACCAACCCGTCGCCGTTCATGTTCTTTTTCAATTTTGGCGGCTTCCAGGTGATCGGCGCCAGCCCGGAAATCCTGGTGCGCGTCTTTGACGGCGAAGTGACCGTGCGCCCGATTGCCGGAACCCGCCCCCGCGGGGCCACCGCGGCCGAAGACAAGGCCCATGAAGACAGCCTTCTTGCCGACGAAAAGGAACTTGCCGAACATTTGATGCTGCTTGACCTCGGGCGCAATGACGTCGGGCGCGTGGCCAGGATCGGCACGGTGCATCCGACCGAGAAATTCATCATCGAACGCTACAGTCACGTGATGCACATTGTCTCAAATGTGGTGGGCGAGCTGGCCGATGACCAGGACGCGTTGTCGGCGCTCCTTGCCGGGATGCCGGCCGGCACGGTATCGGGCGCGCCGAAAGTCCGTGCGATGGAGATCATTGACGAGCTTGAGCCTGAAAAACGCGGCGTCTACGGCGGCGCGGTCGGTTATTTTGCCTCGAACGGTGACATGGACATGTGCATCGCACTGCGCACATCGGTGCTCAAGGACGAGAACCTGTATGTTCAGGCCGGCGGCGGCATTGTCCATGACAGCAACCCCGAGGCCGAGTTTCAGGAAACCGTGCACAAGTCCAGGGCCATGCTGCGCGCGGCCGCGGACGCGGGCCGGTTTGCCCGCCGCACCAACCGGTCCTGACAAGACGCCGGACGCCGCCGGCAGTCCGCCGCGCGACTACTTCAGAACCGCCGATACCGGCGCCAGTGCCACAGTTTGCGCCCGGTTTCCCAGCGACCATTCCAGCAGCGCCCGCACGGTGTCGGGGCGGTTGTGGCCCACCAGCACGACGCCATTTGACTGCCCGGCCCGAAAGGCCGCCTGATCGAGAAAGCGCTTGATCGCAGCCCCATCGCGATTGCCTTCGTCAAACACGCGAAACACCAGCGCCGCGGGCACGCCCTCGCGTTCGGCCACCTGGGTGGCGCTGTTGAGACCGTGCGAATAGGTGATCATGCCATGGCCGGTTTCCGCAAGGATTTGCGCGACCTGGCTCGAGACCTGCCGGCTGGACTGAAAATTCGCGTTCTCCGTGTCCATGACAGCCACGGCTTCGGGCACGGCAGACAGGTATTCCTGAAAGGCAACCTCCACATCGCTTGGCCTTGCCCGGTCGGGGAGCGGTGCGATCAGAACAACTTCCCGGCCGGCATCGCGCAGCGCAGCCATGCGCCGGGTTGCGTCGGACTTGCTGGCATCGACTGCAAAACTGACCTCAAACGGCAGGGCTGCGACTTGCGGCGCTGCGGTCTGATCCGGCAACAGGACTATCGCCATGATCGGGCGTCCTTCCGGGTTTTCAAACGGAACGGCATAGCGCTGCAATGCCGGCAGATCGCCTGTATCTGGTGCGGGCTCCGCGACCGATTGGTCACTGGCGCCGTCATCGCCCGGCAAGGCATCTTCTGCCGGCTCGTCTTTCCTGAAGCCCTGCCCGGCACTGACAAAACCGCCGACGCGGTCCGGTTGAACGGCCTCTCCGGCCTTGCGCACCACCGGCACCAGGGCGGCGCGCGGGGCCTCGGCGACTTCAGTTTCAGGGTCAGCTGTTGCGGTGTCGGCAGTCTCGGGGCCGGCGTCGGTCGCGGTGTCGACGGCAGCCGGCCTGTCGGCCTCGACATCGGCGAGCGCGCCGGGTTGCTCGCCCCCGGCGCCGGGGGCCTGGGCGGTCACGGATGCAGGCTGATCACCCTGGACGTCGGCTTCGGCCGGCGGGGTCTGGACGGCTTCGGGCAGCGTCGGCTCGACAACCTGCGGATTGGAAAAGTCGGTGGCCACGGGGGCCCTGTCGGACGCCGGAAGAGCCGGCCGCGCCGGTTGGGATGCGGCCGCGTCCGGTCGCTGATCTTCCGACTGCGGCGCGGCAGCGACCACATCGCCCCCCGCGCCGGCCGGAACGTCAGGCGTGTCAGGTGCGCCGGCACCGCCCGCAGACGGCAGCACGGAACCCGCCGTGGCCGCCGTTGGCGGCTCGACGGTTTCGGGCAGAGGGTCGTTGGCCGGCGCAAGCAGCGTGTTGTCAGCCTCATCGGATTGTTCTGGCGGCGCCGGCGCCACGTCGAGCGACGGGTCGTTGTCTTGCGTCGGCACCGACCGAGGCATTGGCGGCGCAGGCGCGGCGGGGGCCTGCGATGGCGCCATGCCGGGCTCGGGGGCGGCTTCCTGCGGCGATTGTTCGGGAACGGCAGGCTGCACCGCCTGTTCCGCATCCGGCGCCTCGGTTTCAACCGGGGCCTGCGGTGGCGGGGCCTGTTCGTCGGTTTGCACCAGTTGTGCGCCCTGTGGCGCTTCGTCATGCACCTCTTCCGGCGGCAAGATCACCAGCGTGACCGTGTCACTGGTCTGCGACAGCAGCCACAGGCCCGCGACCGCCGCCAACGACCCCCACAAGACACCCGAAAAGAACCCGCGCCCCATCACTGCCTCCGATCCTGAAACCTGTATTCGTTGCCGTTTGTGCCGGGTGCTCTTGACCCCCGGTGCTGCCTCGACGCAAGTATAGCCGGACACGCCGCGATAGGCACCCCTTTTGCGAAAGACGCGCGATATGTTGCTGTTGATCGACAACTACGACAGTTTTACCTATAACCTCGTTCATTATCTTGGTGAACTGGGCGCCAGGGTCGAGGTTTTCCGAAATGATGCGCTTGCTGTGCCCGACGCGCTGGCCATGCGTCCGCAGGCCATTCTCTTGTCGCCGGGTCCTTGTGACCCGGATCAGGCCGGCATTTGCCTGGAGCTCACCCAAGCCGCCGCCGAACGGCGCATTCCGCTGCTCGGGGTCTG
Organism: Marinosulfonomonas sp.; assembly: GCA_026989405.1. Taxonomy (GTDB): domain Bacteria; phylum Pseudomonadota; class Alphaproteobacteria; order Rhodobacterales; family Rhodobacteraceae; genus JAJRUE01. The sequence continues at coordinate 4,925 of JALSJL010000482.1, forward strand.
CCTGGGCCATCAGACGATCGGCCAGGCTTTTGGCGGCAAGATCGTTCAGGCCAGCGATATCGTGCACGGAAAACCGGGGGTGATCGAACATGAGGGCACCGGTGTGTTTTCCGGTCTGCCAACGCCGTTTCAGGCCACACGCTACCATTCGCTGGTGGTCGAACGTGCCACCCTGCCCGACTGCCTGTCGATCACGGCGCAGCTTGACGACGGGACCATCATGGGGCTGCAGCACAGGGATCTGCCGATTCACGGTGTGCAGTTTCACCCGGAAAGCATCGCCTCTCAGCATGGTCACAAGCTGTTGAAAAACTTTCTGAACTCGGCAAAGGAATTCGCATGAGCGACGCATTGAAACCCCTGATAGAGGCCGCGGCCAACGGACCGCTGAGCGCCGGACAGGCGGAGCAGGCGTTTGAAATCCTGTTCGAGGGGGAAGCGACCCCGAGCCAGATCGGCGGTTTGTTGATGGCACTGCGCACGCGCGGTGAAACCGTGACCGAATACGCGGCCGCGGCGCGCGTCATGCGCGCCAGGTGCCGGGCGGTCTCGGCCCCCGAAGATGCGATCGACATCGTCGGAACCGGCGGCACCGGCAAGCCGACGTTGCAAATCTCTACCGCCACCGCCTTTGTCGTCGCCGGCGCCGGGGTGCCGGTGGCCAAGCACGGCAATCGCAAATTGTCGTCAAATTCCGGGGCCGCCGATTCGCTGACGATGAATGGCGTTGAGGTGATGGTCGGGCCGGACGTGGTCGAGCGCGCCCTGAAAGACGCGGGCATTGGCTTCATGATGGCGCCAATGCATCACCCGGCGATCAAACATGTCATGCCCACCCGCATGGAACTTGGCACCCGCACCATTTTCAACATCCTCGGCCCGCTGACCAATCCCGCCGGGGTAAAACGACAACTGACCGGCGCGTTTTCGGCCGATCTGATCCGCCCGATGGCCGAAACGCTGCTGGAACTTGGCAGCGAAGTCGCCTGGCTTGTGCATGGCTCGGACGGAACCGATGAACTGACGATCACCGGCCCCAGCAAGGTGATGGTTGTCGAGAACGGTGCGGTAGACGAACGCGAAGTGCACCCGGAAGACGCAGGTTTGCCGGTGCATGATTTTGCCGCCATCACGGGCGGCTCGCCAGAGGAAAACGGGCGCGCGCTGGCTGGCGTGCTGTCGGGCACACAGGGGGCCTACCGGGACGCCGTGATGCTGAACGCGGCCGCAGCCCTGGTGATTGCCGGGCGTTGTGGCGGTCTGAAAGAGGGTGTCGCCATCGCCACCGAAAGCATCGACAGCGGCAAGGCCCGCGCGAAACTGGACCAGTTGGCGCAGATCACCAGCGCCGCCTGAGAGTGCGCGCCCTGGCGTGCATTTTTTCTTGCGCCGCGGCCTTGCCGCGTCGCGGTGCCTCCGGCGGGGATATTTTGGCGAAAAAGAAGATGCAGGTGCACAACGCGACGCTCTCTTCCCTTCGGGGGGCTGCTCGGCTATCCAAGAGCCATGAGCACAATTCTGGACAAGATCAAGGCCTACAAGCTGCAAGAAATTGCCGCCGCCAGGGCTGCCCGCCCCCTCGAGGAAGTAGAGGCCGCCGCGCGTGGCGCCAGCCCGGTGCGTGGTTTTGCCGACGCCCTGCGCGTGGCCACGCGTGAGGGCTATGGGCTGATTGCCGAGATCAAGAAGGCCAGCCCTTCGAAGGGGCTGATCCGCGCCGATTTCGACCCGGCAAGCCTGGCACAGGCCTATGCCCAGGGTGGGGCAACCTGCCTGTCTGTGCTGACTGACGCGCCATCGTTTCAGGGGGCGCCGGAGTATCTTGAGGCCGCGCGCAATGCCTGCGATCTGCCGGTTCTGCGCAAGGATTTCATGTTTGACACATATCAGGTGGCCGAGGCCCGTGCCTGGGGCGCCGATTGCATTCTGATCATCATGGCCGCGGTTTCGGACGATCAGGCGCGCGATCTTGAACAGGCCGCACAGGCCTGGGGCATGGATGTTCTGATCGAAGTGCACGACGAAGCCGAACTGGAGCGCGCAACAGCGCTTGCTTCGCCGCTTCTGGGCATCAACAACCGGGACCTCAAGACGTTCGAAACCAGCCTCGACACGACGCGGAGGCTGGCAAAACTGGCCCCGCCAGAGAGCATTCTGGTTTCAGAAAGCGGGTTGTCGACTCCGGCAGATCTTGCTGACCTCGCACGGTATGGGGCCCGGTGCTTTCTGATCGGCGAAAGCCTGATGCGCGCCGATGACGTGGCCGAAGCGACGCGTCGCCTGCTGGCAAATCCGCTGACCGCCGCCGGGGGCATGTAAACGATGGCCGAGCTTACGCATTTTGATGGCAAGGGCGATGCCCACATGGTTGATGTGTCCGGCAAACCGGTCACCGACAGGGTGGCCGTGGCGCGCGGCCATGTCAGGATGGCCGAGGAAACGCTTGCAATGATCACCGACCGGACCGCCAGGAAAGGCGATGTTCTGGGGGTTGCACGGATTGCCGGCATCATGGCCGCCAAGAAGACATCGGAGCTGATCCCGCTGTGTCATCCGTTGCCGATCACCCGGGTCGCGCTGGAACTTGAACCCGATACGGAACTGCCGGGCATTGCCGTGCGTGCCACGGTGCGCACATCCGGCCAGACCGGGGTTGAAATGGAGGCGCTCACGGCTGTATCTGTAGCCTGCCTCACGATCTACGACATGGTCAAGGCCGTGCAAAAGGACATGGTGATCTCGGACATCCGGCTGATTCTGAAAGACGGCGGAAAATCCGGGCGTTACGAGGCGTAGATGATGATCTCGGTCAGCCGCGCGCTGGAGCTGATATTCAACCTGATAACGCCGACCGGCGATGAAACCACTGCCATCGCGCAGGCGTCCGGGCGGGTGATGAGCGAGCCGGCGCAAGCGCGCCTGACACAACCCCCGTTTGCCGCATCGGCGATGGATGGCTATGCCATTTGCGAAGCCGACGCGGTCCAGGGCAAGAAACTGCGCGTGATCGGCGAATCCGCGGCCGGGCTGCGTTTTGACGGTG
>JALSJL010000483.1 GCA_026989405.1 Marinosulfonomonas sp.
TTCTTGCGGGTGCGGGTGGCTCATCATCCAGGCTGGCGTTGCGCCGGCGTTCTGGCGGGTCATGGCTTCGAGTTTTCGAAACATCGATATCTGCGGGTCGGTTCCGATCCCGGACTTGGTGAGAAGGGCCGAGGCATAGGCGTCGGCCTCGTATTCGTCTTCGCGTGACAGACGTGCGGCCAGAAGGCTGGTCAGCAATCCTGCGACCATGACACCAATGCCGGGCAGCAGGCGCGACAGGACCATGCCCAGTGCCGTGCGCAGGGCGTTTTGCCCGGAAAAATCGATCATCCGCCGGCGCGAATGCCCAAGAGCCACATGGCCCAGCTCATGTGCAATGACGCTGGCCATTTCATCAGCGCTGACGTCGCCCGAGGTATACCGGTTGAAAAAGCCCCGCGTGATGAAGATCCGCCCGTCCGGCGCCGCCAGCCCGTTGACCGGCTCTATCTCATAGATGTGAACGCGTATGCGCGGCAGGTCCAGTGCCTCTGCCATCCGGTCGGTCAGGCGTTTGAGATCGGGGTCGGCCAGTTCGGTTGAACGGGTGTCCAGTTCCCTTGATGTGCGCCAGACCGAAAAGCGATACATGGCGATGCCATAGAGCAGGGCCAGCAGGATCGGGGTGAACTTCAACATGGTCCTGATATGGCGGCGCGTGCAGGGGCTGGCAAGGGGGAGCGGTGATTTCAGGGGCTGTCGGCGTTTTCACGTCCGGATCTGAGAACATACCGACCAAGCACGAGCGCAACCGCGCCGGCGGCCAGAAAGCCCGAAATGTTGCCGGCAATGTCGGCGACCATTTCGATCTGTGTCGAAAAGAAGTAGCCAAGGCCGGTATAGGTCGTGACCCAGACCACTTCGCCGGCCGCCGCCCAGAGGGTGAAACTGCTCCAGGACAGGCCGGTGGCTCCGCCGATGAAATTGATGTAGGGGCCAAGTGGGCTGAGCAGCCAGCGCGACAAGAACACGCCGATTGCGCCGCGGCGTGCCGCGAAGGCGCGGGCCTTTTCCATCAGGGCGCGCCTCTGATCGGACCCGCGTTCCATTTTTTCGAGCCAGCGCTGTCCCTTTCGCCCGATGGCAAAGCCGGTCTGGTCGCCGGCCACAGCGCCGGCATAGGCCGCCGTTCCGGTTGCGGCAAGCGACAGGTCGCCCGACGCGGCGAAGGCGCCGCCGGCCACCATCAGAAGCGACGACGGCACCGGGATCGCGAGACAGCTGAGAAAGGTCACGGCCGCAATCAGCCAAAGCCCATAGGTCGGCACCAGAGACATGAGTGTTTCGGTCATTGTGTCCGGCTTCTGTATTGTTGCGCCGCGGCGACGATCCTGGCTTCCAGTTCCTGAACCGGGACACCTTTGGCGCGCGCGATTTCCTCGATTGTCAGACGGCGACCGGGCATCCCCTCAAGGCCGAGGGCGCTCAGGATGATGTCGTCGGGCAGATGCCATGAACGGGCGATATACCGGGGAGTCATCCAGGTCTCGAGTCTTTGGTCGCGGTGGTCCGGGTCGGACCAGTAGACGACAAAAACCACGCTCCGGACGGCAAACATCAGCGCCAGAAATACCGCAAACACAAAGGCGGCGGTCATCATCCTGTTGCGCCGCCAGGCGAGTTTCAGTCTGCTCAGCATGAACTGTCCCACCCAACCGGTAGCGAAACCGGACCTCGAAATGCCCAACCTTCAAACCGGACCGGCCCGGAGCATTCAAGGCCCGGCAACTGTTCGAAAAGTTGCGGCAGCGCCACCTCGCAGATCAGCGCGCGCGAGGCAGCGGCCCCGGCGCAGAAATGTGGACCCGCCCCGAAAGACAGCGCCTTGCGCGCATCGTTTGACATGTCAAACCGGTCCGGGTTGTGAAAGTGAGCCGGATCGCGATTGGCAATGCCATACATGAAAAACACCCGATCGCCGATGTCGAAGGTGACCCCGTTTACCGTGTCTGCGCGCCTGACCTGACGCGGCGACATGCCGATCGGGGCCATCCAGCGTGCGTATTCCTCGAACGCCTGTTGCCATGTGGCCTTGCCGTCGCGGATCTGTTGCAACTGGTCCGGGTTTTGCAACAGCGCCCAGACCGTGCCGGCAATGGCATCTCGCGGCTCGTTCTGGCCGCCCGAAATCGCCAGTTTGATATTTGCGCGAAGGCTGTCCTCGGGCATGTCGGCCTGAAGCTGAACCGATAGCAGGGACAGGTCCGGGTTCGCCTTTTTTTCCGGGATCATCCGGGTGATATGGTCATCGATCAACGCCGTCGCCGCCCGGCAGCGCGCCTCGGTGTCCGGGTCATTTGCATAGTTGGCAATGCCGTCGATCATTCCCTGGCTGGCGCGGTCCATTTCCAGGGCGCTCATGCTGGACAGGCCGGTGATGATGCGCAGGGCTTCGCCGGAAAGCAACAGGGCATAATCCGCCACCAGATCGGCGGCGCCGGTCGGGGCGAGGCGTTCGAGAATATCCTGCGCGGCCAGACGGAACTGGCGGAGCCACTGGTCGCGCACGGTGCGCGGGGAAAAGGCGGGGAAGGTGTCGCGGCGTTCGGCCTGATGCGCCTTGCCGTCCTTGCGCATCATGTTCTGCCCCATCAGCCTGGTCATCAACCCGTCCGGCTGGTCGGACGAAAACACGTCAACGCGTTTTTCCTGTTCGAAAATATCATCGCGCCGGGTGAACAGTGTTGCGCCAAGCTCTGGCACGAAGGCAACCGGCGTTTCGGCCTGCATGCGTGAAAGGACGGGGTAGGGGTCGGCGTGAAAGGCGACCGGGTCGATCTGGATTACAGGTGCGTCAGACATGGGGGCTTTCGGTTTCTTTCAGGGTCAATACAGTCGATGCCCGGCGCCAGGGCAAGAGAAATTGCCGCCAAACGGGCGCTCATCGCGTCCTGCGGCCGCTCTTCGCTGGCCGGGGCCAGCCAGGCGCCGCACGGGGCCGGCGCGGCACGGCTTAGCGCCCGAGCAGTTTCATCCCGCTTTCGATGCCCGCGAGCGTCATCGGCACCATGCGTTCGGGGCCGATGATCTGCCGGATCATGCCGACCGACTGGGTGTGGGGCCAGAAGCGTTCTTCCATCGGGTTGAGCCACAGGTTGTCGGGCCATTGTTCGAAGGCGCGGCGCAGCCAGACCTCGCCGGCTTCCTCGTTCATGTGTTCATTGGCGCCGCCCGGATAGGCGATTTCATAGGGGCTCATGGCGGCATCGCCCACGAAGATGCACTTGTAATCCGACCCGTAGGTGCGCAGCACCTCCCATGTGGGAGTCTGGTCGCGCCAGCGCCGTGCATTGTCGCGCCAGACGCCTTCATACAGGCAATTGTGAAAGTAGAAATACTCCATGTGCTTGAATTCGCTGCGCGCCGCCGAGAACAGCTCTTCCACGATCCTGACATAGGGGTCCATCGAGCCGCCGACATCGAGAAACAGAAGCACCTTTACGGCATTGCGCCGTTCCGGGCGGGTTTTCACGTCGAGATAGCCGTGTTCGGCGGTGGCGCGAATGGTGCCGTCGAGGTCCAGCTCTTCTTCGGCGCCATCGCGTGCCCAGTTGCGCAGGCGTTTCAGGGCAACCTTGATGTTGCGTGTGCCCAGTTCCACCGAGTCATCCAGATTGCGAAACTCGCGCTTGTCCCAGACCTTCACCGCGCGCTGGTGCCGGCTTTCGGTCTGGCCGATGCGCACCCCTTCCGGGTTGTAGCCGTAGGCGCCAAAAGGCGAGGTGCCGGCGGTGCCGATCCACTTGTTGCCGCCCTGGTGGCGCCCCTTCTGTTCTTCCAGCCGTTTCTTGAGCGTGTCCATCAGCTTGTCAAAGCCGCCAAGCGCCTCGATCTCGGCCATTTCTTCCGGGCTCAGCATTTTCTCAGCCTGTTTGCGCAGCCAGTCATGCGGCAGGTCAACCGCCTCCAGCACCTGTTCCATGCTGATCTTTTCCAGACCGTCAAAACTGGCGGCAAAGGCGCGGTCGAACTTGTCGAGATGGCGCTCGTCTTTCACCATCGCACTGCGCGCAAGATAGTAGAAGCCCTCGATGTCATAGGTTACAAGCCCCGCGGCCATCGCTTCAAGAAAGGTCAGGTATTCGCGCAATGATACCGGGATGCCCGCGTGGCGGAGGTTCTGGAAGAAGGGCAGGAACATCGCCTGTTCAGACCAGACGGTCCAGGTAGATGGTTAGAAACACGCCAATCACGGCAAAAATCAACGCGAAAATCGCGCCATACTGTGCCATGTCCAGGCGGTTGCCATTCCTGCGGCGCGCGCGCCACACGCCAAATGCGGCGCCCAAAAGGGCGAAAACGATGACGATCACTGTAGGCTTCTCCTTTTCCGGGGGGGCGACAGCGCGGCGATCTCGGCCAGACGTTGCCGAATTTCCGAAACGCTGCCCATGCCATAGCGTGCCCAGCCAAGCGCGTCGAGGCGCACGATTTCGGCCTCTCCGCTGCGCCCCATGGCATCGAGCGATTGGGCCTTGAGCATGAGAAGCGTCGAAAGCAGGCTTGCGTTTTCCGCCCGCAGAGCGACCGGGCTGTTTGCGTCCGCGATGCGAATGGCCTCTCTCGGGTTGCCGGATGACAGGGCATGCGCCGCACCCTGAACCGCCACATGGGCGGCGTGAATGCGGGTTTCCGGGTCAGCGAGAAAGACCGCTTCGGCCTGCGAAAACGAGGCCAGCGCCAGCCCGGAATCGCGGTTCAGCACCAACCGGCCGAAGGCATAGAGGCTGAAACCGAGCCGGTTGTCGTTCCAGCCCATCTCACGCGCGATCCGCACCGCCCGACGGGCCGCCGCGACCTGCTGGGGGCCGGGCCGCGGGTTGCCGAGCGCGGTCTCGATTTCCCTTATCCAGATGCGTGGCGTGGGTGGCAAGGCAGGTGGATCAGGCAGTGCCTGGCCGGCGGGGTTGAGGCGCGCCAGTATCTCGGGCAGGCGGGCGGCCACCGTTTCGGGCGTCATGCCGCTGGCCAGGGACGGATCGTAAAAGGCGCGCAGCACCAGCATGTCAAAGCCGGTCAGAACCGTGCGGAAATTGTCGTCGTTGAAAATGGAATCGCGCAGTTCGTAAAGGTCGTTCACCGGCCCCAGGCCCTGGGCGATCTCTTCGTGCAGGCAATCCCGGATTTCCTGCGGGGCGATGTCTGCGGGGATGAATACCGTGATCAGCGACCTTCGTGTCAGGGCCGTCCAGTCGCGTTCGGCCAGGGCGCTCCGGGACAGGTATTCGCGCCAGCTTTCGACGCCGGGGGTGACAAAGCAGGCCGCGTTCGGGACGGCGCGGTGCAGGGCGCGCCTGGGCAGGTATTCGACGGTGATGTTGGCGCGCTGAGCCGATGGAACGCGCGTGATCGCGATGCCGGCCTCCTGGCGCAGACGGCGCAACAGGATTGCAAGGTCGCGCTCGCTGGCGGGGCCGGGTTTGAGGCCGGTGGTGCGTAACGTGATCGGCCCTTCGAACCGGCTCAGGACCGGTAGGCTGCGCCCGCTTTCAAGCTGGAATGCCAGGCGCATGAAGTCCCGGGCGACCGACGCATTTGAGCGCCCGGGGCGCGGGGCAGGCGCCCCCGGGGGCAGTTTCATCGCCGGCAAGGCGAGCGCGCTGACAGAAACGCCGGCCGTTGGGGGCGCTGTGCCGGGAACTGTTGCGCAGGCGGTCAGTGCCAGCGCCCATAACACGGAACCAAGCCCGCGCCCGAGTGTGCGCCATGGCGGTTGGGCGACCGGACCTGCCAAGTTCAACGCTGCCCGCGGGCCATGAAGGCCAGGCGTTCAAACAGGTGAACGTCCTGCTCGTTCTTCAGCAGCGCGCCATGGAGCCTGGGCAAGAGCGACCCGCCCTCGCGTTTCAGGTCTTCGGCATCCAGATCCTCGGCCAACAGCAGTTTTAGCCAGTCCAGCACCTCGCTCGTCGACGGTTTTTTCTTCAGCCCGGCCTGTTCGCGTATCTCGTAGAACTGGGTCAGAGCCGTGACCAGCAGCCGGTCCTTTATGCCGGGGTGGTGCACTTCGACAATCTTGCGCATCGTGTCCATGTCGGGAAACCGGATGTAGTGAAAAAAACAGCGGCGCAGGAACGCATCGGGCAGCTCTTTTTCGTTGTTGGACGTGATGATGACGATGGGGCGCACGGTTGCGCGCACTGTCTCACCGGTTTCGTAGACGTGAAACTCCATCCGGTCGAGTTCCTGCAGCAGGTCGTTGGGAAACTCGATATCGGCCTTGTCGATCTCGTCGATCAGCAAGACGACCTTTTCGCCGGCATCAAAGGCTTCCCACAGTTTGCCCTTGCGGATGTAGTTTTTCACATCGCTGACGCGCGGGTCACCCAACTGGCTGTCGCGCAGGCGGCTGACGGCATCGTATTCATACAGGCCCTGCTGGGCCTTGGTGGTGGATTTTATGTGCCATTCGATCATCGGCAGGTCCAGAGCCTGCGCAACCTGGCGGGCCAGTTCGGTCTTGCCGGTTCCGGGTTCGCCCTTGACCAGCAGGGGACGTTCGAGTGTAACCGCCGCGTTCACTGCAACCTTGAGGTCATCAGTCGCGACGTAGCTTTCGGTGCCTGTGAATTTCATGGACATTTCAACTTTTTGTGCTGCTTTGTTCAGGCATACCTAACGGGAGTGTCACAATCCATCAAGTCATGACGATCAGCTAGTGACAAGCGGCAAACCTTGCGCTACATGGGCGCCGAAGGGTGGGCGTCACTGATGCCCTAAACGTGAGAGGGAAGCAAAATGAAGGCCGAAGTTTTCCTGCCAGACGACTACAGACCCGCTGAAGACGAACCATTCATGAATGAGCTGCAGGTCGAGTATTTTCGCCGCAAGTTGCTGGCCTGGAAGGCGGATCTTCTGGACGAAAGCAAGCAGACCATCGAGGGGCTTCAGGACGGCACGCGCAATATCCCCGACATTTCCGATCGCGCATCCGAAGAAACCGACCGCGCGCTCGAGTTGCGCACCCGTGACCGCCAGCGCAAGCTGGTATCCAAGATCGACGCCGCACTGCGCCGGATCGAGGCCGGGGAATACGGCTATTGCGAAGTCACCGGCGAGCCGATCTCGCTCAAGCGGCTGGATGCGCGCCCCATAGCGACCATGAGCCTGGAAGCACAGGAACGCCACGAGCGGCGGGAAAAAGTGCACCGCGACAGCTGAGGCGGTCCAGACATGCGGAACCTTTCAGACACCGAGGGCTTGCGGCCGCGGTGTCTTTTCATTTTTGGGGTCATGTGCTGAACGGGCGGGAAATAACGGTTCTGGGCGCCGGGATTGGCGGGCTGGCCAGCGCCATAGCCCTGGCACAGCGCGGCGCAAAGGTCACGGTCTATGAACAGGCCGCCGAAATCTGCGAGGTCGGGGCCGGGCTGCAGATTACCCCGAATGGTGTTGCGGTTCTGGATGCTCTTGGGTTGGCCACGGATATCCGCCAGGCGGGCATTGCCGCCAGGGCTGTCGAGTTGCGCGATTATCGCCGGGGTGCGCTTGTGGTTCGGCTGGACATGTCGTCGCGGCCCGCGCGCCGGCCCTACCTGTTGCTGCACCGTGCCGATCTGATCGGTCTTCTTGCCGGGGCTGCCCGGGCCTGCGGGGTGACCATCCAGCTTGGCTGCAAGGCGACCAGGGTCAGCGAAGGCGTCGGGGCCACCAGGGTTGAATTTTCCGACAATCGGGCGGTTGATGCGCCCTTGCTGATCGGCGGCGATGGCCTGCATTCGCGGCTGCGTCATGAGCTGGACGGCTCGGGCGCGCCGTTTTTTACCCGGCAGGTGGCCTGGCGCGCGATGATCGAGATGGCGGACGCCGATCGGCGGCATGTGGAAGTGCATATGGGCCCCGGTCGCCACGTCGTGACCTACCCGGTGCGGGGCGGACGGTTGCTGAACATCGTGGCCGTCGAAGAGCGTGAGGAATGGGCCGAAGAGGGCTGGAGCCAACCGG
>JALSJL010000484.1 GCA_026989405.1 Marinosulfonomonas sp.
TTGCCCTGCCAGCCCAGCCCCGCCGCCGCCGCCAGCGGCTTTTCCATCACCGGCGCGGTATCGACGAACACCTTGATCCCGGCCCCCGGCGCCTGCTCCAGCAACCACCGCCCGACCCGCTTCAGCCGCTTCTTCACGATGTCATGATAGTCTCTGTTACGGGCATAAACGCTGATACTGCCCCGCTCGGGCCGCGCCAGCCCGGCCAGCGGATCCTCCGCGGGCGTATACATCTCGGCCAGCATCACCACCGAACGCGCCTCGGGCCACAGCGCCGCCGGATCGCCCCGCCAATTCATCCGCTCGGCCATCCAGCCCATCTGCCCATGCCGCCCGGCCTCGACAAACTCCCGCAGCCGCCCCGCCAGTTCCGGCACCGACCCCGGGCGCATGACGCCCATCGCGGAAAATCCCTCCTCAAGCGCCTTGTCGCGCAGCCGATCCTTCAATCCGCGCCCCACGACGCCCCCTTCTTCTTTTCAAAAATATCCTCGGGGTGAATTGCCGCGGGCGCAGCCAGCGGCAAGAGGGGCAGACAGCCCCTCATCCGGACCTGCCCCTAGAAATCCAGGTCCGCATAATGCGCGGGCGCCGGGAACCCCGGCACATGATCGGCCAGGATCGAGCGGAACGCCGGGCGCGACTTGATCTTGGCATACCAGTCCTTCACGTTCTCGTTCCGGTTCCAGTCCACGTCCGAAATGTAATCCAGCGCCGAAAGATGCGCGGCGGCCGAAAAATCGGCCAGCGTCATCACGTCGCCCGCCAGCCAGCGCCGCTGGTCCAGCAGCCAGCCCATGTAATCCAGGTGAAACTTGATCGCCCTGGCCCCGGCCTTCACATTCGTGCTGTCCGGATAGCCTTGCCCCATCACCTTCTTGTTGACCCGCTCATACAGCAGTTTCGAGGTCACCTCTTCGTGGAACTTGTCATCGAACCAGGCGACCAGCCGACGCACCTCGTAGCGCGCGCCCGCGTCCCTGGGCAACAAGGGCGGCTCGGGGTGCTTTTCCTCGATATATTCGCAGATCGCCGTGCTTTCGGCCATCGTGCGCCCGTCCATCTTCAGCACCGGCACCTTGCCCGCCGGGTTGCGGCGCAGAAAATCCGCGTCGCGTTCCCAATAGCGTTCTTCCACCAGCTCGACTTCCAGTTTCTTTTCGGCCAGCGACAAGCGCACCTTTCGGCAAAACGGCGACAATGGAACGTGGTAAAGTCGGTTCATGGTCATCTCATCGAAACTCCTCAGCCTTCAATGGCCCGAAGCGGCGCGCAATTCAATCCTCGAAACATGCGGCACGCCCATCGACGGCAATGGTCGCAGCACCATCGGCAATGGACCGCGCACGTTTCGCCACAAAGCGCGACGGTTTGCGCGCAGAGCGGCGCTTGGGGTCCGGCAACACCGCCGCCAGCCGCGCCGCCTGCGTTGCGCTCAACCGGTCTGGCGCCACCCGAAAATAGGTCCGCGCAGCCGCTTCCACGCCAAACACCCCCTCGCCAAATTCGGCAACGTTCAGGTAGACCTCCAGAATACGCCGCTTGGTCCAGAGCGCTTCAAGCATCGGTGTCATCACGGCCTCCAGCGCCTTGCGCGGCCAACTGCGCCCCGGCCAGAGATAGACATTCTTCACAACCTGCTGGCTGATGGTCGAGGCACCGCGCCGCCCGCCGGCATCCAGCGCACGACGGATTTCAGCCATGTCGAACCCCCAGTGCAGACAGTAGTTTGCATCTTCCGCAGCCACAACTGAGCGCGCCATCACCGGCGCTATCTCATCGAAATTCACCCATTGGTGGTCCACTCCGCCCAGCCGGCGGCTTTCCGAAAGAATGTAGGGCGTGGTCGGCGGGTTGACGATGGCAAACAGCCCAATGGCGAAAACCATCAGAACAAGCAGCGCCAGCAATCCGCGCAGCCCCCACCGCATGGTGCGCCGCAAGACCCCGGCCCGCCCTGTCTTGCGGGCGGTTCCCGATGCGCGCTTGGCAGCGGGGCGCGGTTTACGCGGTTTCCTTTCGGAGGTTTTCTTTTTTGCTGCTCGTGCCACGGCGCAGATAAGCCATGCAAACCCGGGGCCGGTCAAGCGCCCGGCGTGTCGGAGCGCAAGAAATCCTGCACCAGCGGATGCTTTGCCTCAGGATGCTTGCCGGAGCACGCCTGCTTCGCGCAATTTCAGGGTTTCGCGGGCCGTCTGACGAAAGATTGACCGGTCTGCCTGCTCCAGTTCGGGAAACAGCGCCAGGAGTTCGGCCCGCACGGCGCGGTCAGTCAACAGAATATGGTCGCCCGGAAAGAAGCTTTCGCTCAGAACGCCGTTTGACCAGACGATCTCATGGCGATCAAACAGCAGGTGGTAATACCCGATGCTGTCCGCAGGCTCCTGCGTGATTGATATACCGTTGACCAGATGCTTCGCCGGCACCAGCACTTCGCCGCGGCCGAAATACAGTTCTGCCTGCCACCCCTGAACGAGGATACGGTGCTGCGGCGAAACCCGCAGTTCGCTGTCATTTCCAATGGATCCGGGGCTGAAGACCACCGGCGCGTGATCACCCCTGGCGCCTGTCCGCGAACATCCGACCCAGCGCAGTGGCTGAAACCCATGGTCCAGCGTTTCGACCAGATCACCGACCGCCAGGTCTTCAACCGCCCGATCGCCCCGATCGGTGCGGATAACTGTCCCGGCAGTGAAACAGGGCGGGCCAAGCGACGGGATCGTAACCGAATTGGGTGAGTTGACCCAGGTCGAGCTGACGAATGTCGCATTGGCCAGATTGGTGCCGTCCGTCGGCGTGAAATATCGCCCACCGCCGGCCGTGTAAAACGTCACACCCGTAATCGTCGTGACCGTGCCGCCGATGTTCACTGTCACCGTGTCGCCGTTATAAAGTCCGGTGATGTCCTGCCCGTTGATCGAATCAGTGCCCGCCGTGGTCAGGACATTGTCATCATTGGCATCCGTATAATTGAGAAAATTCACCGTAAGTGCCGTCCCCGCTGGGGGAGGCAAATACGGATCAATCAGGTAGAACTGATCTGAATAGGTTGTCGGCATCTCAATTCACTTGGTTACTCGCTACGCACATATTTGCATCAGAACCTTTCCAAAGCATGTCACCACAAAGGTATTATCTTGGAAATTGGTATATTTGGCCAAGCGATTGCGGCGCAAATGTGGCAAACGCCAGCGCGATTGCACCAATACCGGTCATTCGGCCGGCATTGATACCGCTTCAGGCGACAACGGGTGTTCCAAATGCGGCAACATTTCTTTCGGGCAAATCTGCAGGAAAAACCCCTTTTCCGCATCCCAGTTGTTCAGAATGTCGGTCGCTTTCGCGCTGCCGGTTTCCGCTGCGTGACGCTCCAGCAGGGCTTTGACCTCGTGCTCCCAGTGCCCCTCGGCCACCGGGCACACCACCAGCGTTTCCATGTTCATCAAGGTGCGTGCCGTGCCGTCCGGGTCGTAGACATAGGCCATCCCGCCGGTCATCCCGGCCCCGAAATTGGCCCCGATAGAGCCTAATACAACGGCAATTCCGCCCGTCATGTATTCGCATCCGTTCGAGCCGCAGCCTTCGACCACCACGCGCGCGCCCGAATTGCGCACCGCGAACCGCTCGCCGGCGCGGCCCGCCGCAAACAGGTAGCCGTCGGTTGCGCCATAGAGCACCGTGTTGCCGATGATCGTGTTTTCGCTGGCCACCAGCGGCGAATTCATTGCCGGGCGCACCACGATGGTGCCCCCGCTCAGCCCCTTGCCCACGTAGTCGTTGGCCTCGCCCGACACCTCGATTTTCAGCCCCGGCACGGCAAAGGCCCCCAGGCTTTGCCCGGCAGAGCCCGCCAGCTTGATCGTCAGGTGATCGGGTTGCAGATCGTTGTTCATCCCGAAGCGCTGCACGATATGGCTCGACACGCGCGCGCCGATGGTCCGGTCGGTGTTCTGCACCGCATAGGACAGCTGCATCTTCTCGCCGTCCTTCAGGAAGCGCTCGGCATCGACGACAATCTGCGCATCCACCGTATCGGGCACCGCGTTGCGCGGGCGCGAGCGGTCATAGACGATCTTGTCGGCGCCATCGACGGTGATCAGCAGCGGGTTGAGGTCCAGATCGTCCAGGTGGTCCGAGCCGCGGCTGACCTGGGTCAGCAAATCGGCGCGCCCGATCACCTCGTCCAGCGACCGCGCCCCGATGCTGGCCAGGATCTCGCGCACCTCCTGGGCATAGAAGGTGATCAGGTTCACCACCTTGTCGGCGTTGCCGGTGAACTTGGCGCGCAGGCGTTCATCCTGGGTGCACACGCCCACCGGGCAGGTGTTGGACTGGCATTGGCGCACCATGATGCAGCCCATGGCGATCAGTGCGGCGGTGCCGATGCCGTATTCCTCGGCCCCCATCATCGCGGCCATGACAATATCGCGCCCGGTGCGCAGCCCGCCGTCGGTGCGCAGCGTGACGCGGTCGCGCAGCTTGTTCATCGCCAGCACCTGATGCGCTTCGGTCAGGCCCATTTCCCAGGGCAGGCCGGCATATTTGATGGAGGTCGCCGGGCTGGCGCCGGTGCCGCCGTTGTGGCCGGAAATCAGGATCACGTCGGCCTTGGCCTTGGCCACGCCGGCGGCAATGGTGCCCACGCCGCTTGCCGCCACCAGCTTCACCGTCACCTTGGCGCGCGGGTTGATCTGCTTGAGGTCGTAGATCAGCTGCGCCAGGTCCTCGATACTGTAGATATCGTGATGCGGCGGCGGGCTGATCAGCGTGACGCCCTTGGTCGAATGGCGCAGCCGCGCGATCAGTTCCGTGACCTTCATGCCGGGCAGCTGCCCGCCCTCGCCGGGCTTGGCGCCCTGGGCGACCTTGATCTCCAGTTCCTCGCAATGGTTCAGGTATTCCGCGGTCACCCCGAACCGGCCCGAGGCCACCTGCTTGATCTTCGCGCTCGGGTTGTCGCCGTTGGGCTCGGGGGTGAAATGCGCCGGGTCTTCGCCGCCCTCGCCGCTGTCGCTTTTCGCGCCGATCCGGTTCATCGCCACGTTCAGCGTCTTGTGCGCCTCGGGGCTGAGCGCGCCCAGGCTCATCCCCGGCGTTACGAAGCGCTTGCGGATCGAGGTAATGCTTTCCACCTCCTCCACCGGCACCGGCGCGCCGATGGGTTTGAAATCCAGCAGGTCGCGCAGATGAATAGGCGGATTGCCCTGCATTAGTGACGAATATTGCTTCCACAGGTCATAGCTGGCCCGGTCGCAGGCGCTTTGCATCAGGTGCATGGTCTGGGCACCCCAAGCGTGGGTCTCTCCGCTCTTGCGAGCCTTGTAAAAGCCGCCGATCGGCAGGAAATCGGCATGCCCCTGCCAGCCGCGTTCATGCACCTGCTCCAGCTTGCGTTGGATGCCGTGCAGCCCGATCCCGGAAATGCGGCTGTGCATGCCGGGGAAATATTCGGCCACCAGCGCCCGGCTCAGCCCCACCGCCTCGAAATTCAGCCCGCCGCGATAGGACGACATCACCGAAATTCCCATCTTCGCCATGATCTTCAGCAAGCCCTGGTCGATCGCCTGCCGATAGCGCGCGACGTTTTCCGTCAGCGTGCCGTCCAGCAACCCGCGCTCGATGCGCTCGGCAATCGAATCTTCGGCAAGGTAGGCATTCACCACCGTCGCCCCGCAGCCGATCAGCACCGCGAAATAATGCGGGTCGATGCACTCGGCCGAGCGCACGTTCAGCGAACAGAAGGTTCGCAGCCCCTTGCGCGTCAGCCAGCTGTGCACGGCGCTGGTTGCCAGGATCATCGGCATCGCCACCTTGTCCGGCCCCTGGTGATGATCGGTCAGCACCAGATGCCCCGCCCCGGACCGCACCGCGTCCTCGGCCTCGGCGCGAATACGCGCCAGCGCGTCCTGCAGCGCGCCCTCGCCGGCGCCTGCCGGGAAGGTGCAGTCGATCTCGACCCTTGGCGATTTGAACGCCTCTTCCAGCCTGGCAAACTGCGCATTGCCCACAAACGGGCTTTCCAGCACGATGATCTCGGTCTGGCTGCTGTCCTCGTCCAGCACGTTCTTGAGGTTGCCGAAGCGCGTCTTCAGGCTCATCACCCGGTATTCGCGCAAACTGTCGATCGGCGGGTTGGTCACCTGGCTGAAGTTTTGCCTGAAATAGTGACTGAGCGGGCGGTATTTCTTGCTCAGCACCGCGCTTG
>JALSJL010000485.1 GCA_026989405.1 Marinosulfonomonas sp.
GGCCCCGCCCACTCCGGGCATGACGCCAAGAAGGTTGGGCATCGCCATATGACCGCCCATCATCGGCATTTCCATCGCCGGATTCCCGAGTGGCGTAAATTTCAGATTGAGCTTTTTCTTGAGCAGGGTCAGGCCGTAGAACGTGAAAAACATCGTCACTTTCATGTCCATCGCCGCCGCCGTCGTGCCAAGGATGAATGGCGGGTATGCCCAGTCGAGCGTGCCTTTGGTCACGATGATGGACATGCTCTTGGCATTGTCCAAATCGCCGTCATTGACTTCATCGAGCATGCTGGGCCTCCCTGGATCCTATGCTTGGTATCTGAATATTTGAATGCTTTATGGCCGGATTGTCAAGCGTGGCTGATCCAACCCGAGTTCACAATTGGGGTATGATGTCCCTTGGACCATCCCCCTCCGACCCGATACGAAGCGACGGCTCAGCCGGGCAAGGCAATGTTTTTTTTCATTAGTTTACAATCCGGCCCGGGCAACCGGACGGTATTTCGGGTGCGACGCCGAAGCGCATGACCGGTGTTGCGATGCCATGGGAATTACCCCGAAATGTGCCATTTCCAACCGCGTTCGGCCAAATTGAGAATCATCGTCCCGGTCACTTGCCCGTGGCCCGAAACACGACAGCCAGGGTGCGAAACAGGATGGACAGATCCTTGCCCAGAGTTATCCGGGTTCCGTAAACATGGTCATAGTTCACGCGGTCCTTGAACGTGCTGTTGTTTCGCGAAGAGACCTGCCACAGCCCGGAAATCCCCGGGCGCACCCGATAGTAAGTCTCGGCCAGGGGTTCTTCATCGTAAAGCCGCTTCTGATCAGGCGTAAAGGGACGCGGGCCAATCAGGCTCATATCGCCCGCAAGCACGTTCCAGAACTGGGGGAGTTCATCCAAGCTTGTCCGGCGAAGAAACCGGCCCAATCGCGTGATGCGCGGATCATCTTTCAGCTTCTGGTTCAACTGCCACTCCCGGGCCAGTACCGGGTTGCCTGCGAGATGGCGCTCAAGCAATGCGTCAGCGTTTTCAGACATTGTCCGGATTTTCCAGCACATGAACGTTCGGCCATTGAGGCCGACACGCTCTTGACCGTAAATCCCCGGTCTGCCGCCAAACCGTGCGGCCATCCAGAATACGGCAACTATGGGCAAGACGATTGGGGCGGCCAGCAGGACAAGCGCGATATCAAAAAACCGCTTTCCCGCCCGGCTATACAATGTATCGCGACAGATGCGGCCCTGGCCGACTGCAGAAAACTCTCCCGAAAAAACATGGCTTGTCTGTTGCACGATTGTCTACTTTCCATTGACCCGCCTCATGTCTTGCCCACTTTTCTCACAGCCATAATGGTGATTTTATTACTTAATTTCCCCTTAACGGCTGGCAGAAAAATTGAACCAAGTTGACCAGAGATCGCATTTTCATCGCGTCAAAGAATAATTTTTTTGCAACTCGGTTCTGCTAGTGTCTGGGCATGGCTCGTGGGGAGCCTTGGGGAATCACCTATCTTTCAGGTGTCTTGGGTGTGGGATTGGAACTATGAATCGTAAACTATCGGCGATGCATGCGCCGACCTGGGGCCTGGTGCGCCGGCTCGCCCTGGCCATTGTCTCGGCCGGATCGCTTCTCGGGTTTTCGGGCCTGCCCGGACCGGCCAATGCGGTTTCGAACCAAACGGTCGTGATCGAGAATGATCGCGGCGGCAGCATTGAAGAGCGGATCCGGATAATTCGCCAGATCCGCCGCTCGGGCGCACGCGTGGAAATCCGAGGCGAGGTATGCCTGAGCGCCTGCACGATGTATCTTGCAGTGCCGGGGGTCTGTGTCGAGCCGGAAACCGTTTTCGGGTTTCACGGTCCAAGCAGCCGCCTTTACGGCGTCGCCCTGCGTAACGACCAGTTCGAAAAATGGTCAACCAAGATGGCCGAATATTATCCGGAACCCATAAGATCCTGGTTCCTCGGGACCGCGCGGCACACCATTGTCGGATTTCAGGAGCTTCGCGGCACCCGGATAATTGACATGGGCATCAAGCGCTGCGCCGGCAAATATTAGGCCGGACTGGCTGCAAAAGGTGTGTCGAGGTCAAACAGGCCGACATCGCCGGCGCCGATCTGGCGCGCCAGCAACAAGAGCGACTGTCGTTGTGCGCCATCGCTGGAAATGCTCGCAAGCAGTTCCAGAGACTGCGCGACCTCGGCCAGTTTTCCCGGCGCTGCCTGTTTGGCAACTGCAAACAGGGCCGCGGCAAGAACACCGATTTGCGAATTCAGAGCATCGGCGTCGGGATGTTGCGCCAGGATCGCATCAAGCGCGGCCCTGGTTGCCTGGATACAGTCAGCGCGCAAACACTCGGATCCCAGAAGACCCGCATCATACAAGGCGGGTTGCGCCATCGCCACATGGGCAGTTCCAAGCGCCAGCCCGGCGCATATCAGCATGGGTTTTGCAATGTTCATGTTGTTCAGTCACCTATCCGTCAGAAAGCGTTGCGCGGATTAAACCCCGCGAGTGCTTAATGTTATCTTAATATTCTTTCGCATTTTATCGATTGCACCCATCACGCCAATGCACGGCAAGATCCGAAACCCGGGTTTTGGTGCTGCGGAGCAATTTTGAATGAGCGCCAAATGCGACTGAATTTATTGACGGTGATTTTCGTCCTGCTTGCCGCAGCCGGCTTTCGCATGTTTCTGATCGAACAACGAGCAATTCAAGCAAGCGACCAACTGGCTTTCCAGGGACGCCCGGCCCCGGATTTGTCGCCCGGCATGTCGCTGAGCACAACCCGACGCGGGCTTTCGCAGTGCACTGAAAACCTTGGTATCCCGGTCGCCCTGCTGCGCAGCGGCACTGACCGGCAACAGATCGCCAGGGCCTGTGGCCGGCTTGCGGATGAAACGCTCCGGACCATGCCAACCAACGGCCTGGCCTATCTCGTTCAGGCGATGTCGGCCTACCACCTGGACCAGGGGCGGCTTCCTTTGCGCGCCCTCTCGTTGTCCAACCGCTATTCCCCCTCCGAGGGTTGGCTGGCAGAACGCCGGTTCGCCTTTTCAGCCGGCATCGGTATGCAGCCCGGAGCCGACGCCGCCCAATACCTTGTTCGAGACATCGAAATCCTGTTCGCCACCCAATCGGGTGCCGAGCTTCTGGCCAGCTACCATGTCCGCCGCCCGGACTGGCGGCCGATCATTGCCGCCGTGGCCGGAACCCGTCCTGCCGCCCAGCAGCAACGCCTCGTGAACCAGATCCGCATCCGAGAGGCCGGCACATGACAGCGCAGGCCAATTTGCTCGACAGGCCACCCGCAGACCTCGTGCCGAATGCGGCACCTGGCCGTGTCTTGCCGCGACCGGAAACGCGCAGGCGCTGGTCTCCGTATCCGGCCGGAGTCGCCGTTTGTGCAACGCTTGCCGGTTCAGCGGTGCTACAGTCCGGACAAGGCGGGCCGGTGTGGATCCTCTGGGTGTGCGTTCTTGCCAGCATGGCCGCCCTGAGTGCACTCGGCCGGCCGCCCACGATCATGCCAGCGGGCCGAACTCTTCTGGTGCTCGGATCGGTTTTTGCCGGTTTCATCCTGTATCAGGCGCTTGCCTTGCCCGGATGGCGGGGCGGAATTGACGCGCAGACGCCTGCGGGCCCAGTCACCTTGAACCACCTTTCGTTTGCCCCGAACGCAACGGCCCTGGGCCTGTTGCGGGTGCTGGGCTATCTGGTCTTTTTCTGGCTGGTGATGCAGCTTGCCCACTCGCACAGGCGGGCCAGAAAACTGGCGATGTTCGTGTTCGCCCTGATCGCAGGCCAGGCGGTGTTTGCAGTTCTGGCATTGACAGCGCTCGGAGACATCGGATTTCCTGGCCGGAAAACAGCTTATCTGGGCGCAGCCACCGGGACTTTCATCAACAAGAACGCGCTGGCCGCTTATCTGGGATTTGGCCTGGTTCTCGGGCTTGCGCTGTTTGGCGGCCAACGCGCGGCGCGCCACCGCCCGCAGACAATTGCCATCCGGGCAATATGGCTGACCATACTGGTCGCACTGGTGCTGACCAGTTCCCGGATGGGCCTGGCTGCAAGCAGTGCCGGTGTCGTCACCGTCTGCCTGATCAGACATCCCGTCGCGCTGTTGTCTCGGGTCAGGGCACCGCATCTACTGGCTGGGGGCATGGCTGCCGGTCTTTTGGCATTGTTCCTGGACCCGACAAGCGGCTCGCCCCTGTCGACAAGAACCGATCTTTACCGGCAGGTTGCGACCATGATTGCCGATCGCCCGCTGACAGGCTTTGGCTTTGACAGTTTTCCCCTTGCGTTTCAATTGTATCACAAGGTCGCGGTGTGGCCCGGAGTCCTCTGGAACAACACGCATTCGAGTTATCTGACGCTTTGGGTGGAAACCGGCATTCTGGCCGGCTCGCTTCCGCTTGTGGCCGGCCTCTTGGCGATGCGCAGCCTGTGGCGGCGCGCACGTTTGCCCGCAGCGGGCCAGTCGCTGGCAGCCGCGGGTCTGGGCGCGCTTATGCTTGGGGCGCTTCATTCGACACTCGATTTCAGCCTTGAAAACATGGCCAACGCATATGTGTTGCTGACCCTGATCGCATTGGGAATTGGCACGCCAGAAACGACCAAAGGAAAACGCCCATGACATTGCCACAGCCCGACCCGCCCCGGGAAATCGAAATCCGGGCCATTTTTGCCGTCTTGCGCCGGCAAATCCGCGTCATAGCCATGACGACCGGCGTCATATTTGCTGCGGCGGGCCTGTTCTTGCTGGTGGCGACCGAAACCTTCACCGCCTCGGCGCTGGTTCTGGTGGACCCGGATCAAAAGGGGATACTGGACGACAGCCGCAACTTTCCCAGTTCATCCGGCCGCGAGAATGCCAAGGTCGACAGCGAGGTGGAAATCTTGCGTTCGGATGCTCTGGCCCTGTCCGTCATCCGGGAAAAGGGCCTGATGGCCGACCCTGAATTCGGATTGCAGACAAGTCTTGCTGACAAACTCGCCCGCGCGGTCGGGGTCGCAATAGCCGCCCCGGACGAACCGGACCGGGCAATCTCGCGCACCCTGAACAGCTTCAAACAGGCCAGAACCGTCCGCCGGAAAGGGCTGACCTATCTGATTTCGGTATCTGCCAGCTCAAACTCGCCCCAAAAGGCCGCCGATCTCGCCAATGCGCTGGCCCAGACCTATATCGACCGGCAGGTGTCGACCAAGGTGAGTGCCCTGCTCAAGGCCCGGAATGTGCTGCGCGACCAGATGGAGGCCGCGCGCAAGGCCATTGCCGACCATGAACTTGGGTTCGACAGGTTCATTGCAAACAACCTGGCGCTGATGGATGCCGACGCAAGCAGCGCCGACATCTCGCGCCTCAGCACCCGGCTTCAGCTACTGGAAGCCGAAAGGTCGGCCCTGCTTGAGAGCGCCCCGGATCAGCCAGCCCCGGGCGAGGCCGGGCTCCTGACGGCCGGCGCGCGCCAGGACGGCGCGCCGGCGGCCGAAAACGCCGACGAGACGCAGCAAAGGTTGCGCCAGATCGACACCGATATATCGGGCCTGCGCCAGACCCTGCGCCGCTCGGTTCTGAGCGCCGACCTGTCGCCGGACATGCTGACCGGGTTATACACATTTCAGCAAAACGCGAACATCGCGCGCGAGCAATATCAGGGCCTGCTGTCCAAAATGAGCGATCTTGAAACTCGCGCCAAGATCCAGATTGCTGACAGCCGCATCGTCTCGCCCGCAATTGCCCCGGTGCAGCCGACCTTTCCAAACCGGAACCTGGTCTTGCTGCTGGCGCTCGCATCATCGCTGGGCGTTGGCATAAGTCTTGCTTTGCTGAAAGAATTCTATATCGGCGGCATCACGTCTCCGACTCAACTGGCCGAACTGGTTCAGCAAGACAGCGCAGCACCCGTTCCGGCCAGCTACGAAACCAATGCAAACAGGATGAGCATTGCCGACGGGATCGTGGATGCGCCCTTGTCGTCATACTCCGAGAGCATTCGCAAGTTGCGCGCCACAATCGACCAGAAGCTGCGAGCAACGGGCCCGGCCGGCCCCACTGCGGCAAATCCGCAGGCAGGCGCGCCGGCCAACGGTCGGGTCATTCTGGTCACCTCGTCGCTGCCCGACGAAGGCAAGACGACGGCCTCCCTCGCGCTGGCCAGAACCTATGCCCTTTCCGGGCGCAAGACGCTCTTGATTGACGCCGACATGCGCAAACCGTCGGTTCACCGCCACCTTGGCCACGACCCGCAAACCGGGTTTGTCGATTTCCTGATGGACAGGGCCGATGCCGACATGGCCGGCTCATTCTACGCCCGTGACCCGGCAAGCCCGCTGGCGGTCATCATGGGGGCAGCACGCAGCACATTTCCGACGGACCAGCTTCTGGCGTCGGCGCGGTTCCAGCACCTGCTGGAACAGGCGCGAGAGGTTTACGATGTCATCATCATCGATTCACCGCCGCTCTTGCCGGTTGTTGATGCGCGCTATCTCGCACCACATGCCGATGCCGTGGTCTTTCTGGTGAAATGGGCCTCGACAAACCAGGGCGATATTCGGTCGGCGGTTGAACCGCTCACCGAGGCGATGGCTCCGGGAACGGCGCTGGTGCCGGTTCTCAACCATGTTCCCGAGGCACTGGGAAAGTCGCGTTACAACGGCTATTCCGGTTATTCGGCAGCGACCTGAGCTGACGCCGGCGCTTGCTGGGCGGCGCCCAGCAGCAGATCCTGGTAGCGGGCCAGAACGTCATCCCAGCGAAATTTCATGGCATGCTGCGCGCGGGCGGCGAGGCGTGCGCGCTCAACCGCCGCATCATCGCGTGCCAGCACACTCAACATGTCGCAGCAGTCCTTCCCCGTCCGGAAAAAACGCTGCCCGACGCCGGCTGTCCACCGGTTGAATACATTGTCATGGGCAAGGACCGCATTGCCAGCGCCCAGAGCCTCGACCAGCGACGGATTGGTGCCGCCAACCTGATGGCCATGCAGATACGCGCGTGCATGAAAGCGCAGGGCCTTGACCTGAGCATCGTCATATATTGCACCCGGGAACATCACCCGGTGCCGACCGATCTCGCGCACCTTGCGGTGATAGGCATTGTCAGGGTCAAACCGCCCGAGCATGACCAGATCCATATTTGTCTCGGACTGAAGGAAACCCTCGACGATCTCGAGTATCGAGTTTTCCGGCTCGATCCGGGCAATTGATATGAAGTATTTTCCAGGGTCCACCCCAAGCGCCCGCACCGGGGCTTCGCTGGCAGAACGAACACGGTCGCTGCCATAGGGAATGACGACCGGCCTGCGCAGGGATCTGCGGGCAACGTGGCGGCCAATTTCGGGGTGGTCGGCGATCGGGATTGCCAGGTTCGCACCGATGATCTCATTGAGCAGCAACCACAGTTTTGCGGGCGTCGACCACTTTTTGCGCTTCCATTCGATGCCGTCCATGTTCATGAACACGCGCCGGCCGCGGAGCTTTTGCAACAGGTTGAAAACGGCGGTGTTGTAACCCAGGACCAGATCGACCCCGGGCCTGCGCACAACGTCCCGCGCGCATTTCAGGTCGAATTCCATGGTTCCGGCAGCCCCCGTGCGCCGGGTTCCGAAGTGCACGCGGTGAATACCGTTCCAATGATCTTCACGACCGTCAAGGTCGACCGGGCCATCGGACTGGCAGTAGACCGTCACGCTGATCCCCTGACCAACAAGCCAAAGCGCCAACCGTTCCGCGAATGTTTCAAAGCCGCCATGCGACGCCGGCACTCCTCTGGTGCCCATGATATTCAGGTGTGTCATGTTGCTCACGCCTGCCTCCACATTGGGCCAGACCCTGCCGCTCAACC
>JALSJL010000486.1 GCA_026989405.1 Marinosulfonomonas sp.
ATATCTGGCGCTCGGGGCCTGGGTCGGGGGGCATGCGGTTGTCGATCGGGATCTGAACACGCTGCATGTGTTTACCGGCTTGCCGGTGGCCGGGATTGCACCGCGGAGAAAACAGTTTTTCCGCCTGGGGCTTGCGACAGACCATTGACCTTGCTGGCATGCAGCGCTAGCGCAGGTCATGGCCCGAATTCCGTTGCTGCAACTGTCTGACGTATCGCTGGGATACGGGGGAAATCCGCTTTTCAGCGGGCTGCGCCTGATCGTGCAGCCCGAAGACCGGCTGGCGCTGGTGGGGCGCAACGGTTGCGGGAAATCGACTTTGCTGAAAGTCATGGCCGGGCAGGTGGAACCCGATGCGGGCGCGGTCATCACCTCGCCGGGCGCGAGCATCGGGTTCATGGAGCAGGACCCGGACATGACGGGGTTTGACACTCTCGGGGCCTTTGCCGCACGCAATCTGGCGGATGGCGAAGACTACCGGGTCCGGATCGCGGCCGAAGGTTTGAAGTTTGAGCCCGAGATGGCGGTTGCGACCGCCTCGGGGGGCGAAAGGCGCCGGGCGGCGCTGGCCGGCCTGCTGGCGCAAGCGCCCGAACTGATGCTTCTGGACGAGCCGACCAACCATCTGGATATCGAAGCGATTTCCTGGTTGGAAAACCACCTGCAGAAAAGCCCGAGCGCTTTTGTTGTCATCAGTCACGACCGGGCCTTCCTGCGCGCAACAACCCGATCCACACTTTGGCTGGACCGCGGCCAGCTGCGCCGCCACGACAAGGGCTTCGGCGAATTCGAAGCCTGGCGTGACAAGCTGTGGGAGGAAGAGGATCAGACCCGCCACAAGCTGAACCGCAAGATCAAGTCGGAAGCCAGATGGGCGGTCGAAGGGATATCGGCCCGGCGAAAACGCAACCAGGGCCGCTTGCGCGCGCTTGCCGATCTGCGCAGTCAGCGGCGCGACATGATCACGCGTCAGGGCCGGGCAGGGATGGTGCTGGATGCCGGTCAGAAATCGGGCAAACTGGTCATCGAGGCGCAAGAGATTTTCAAGAGTTTTGACGGGCGCCCGATCATTTCCGGCTTTTCCACGAGAATCCTGCGCGGCGACCGGGTTGCGCTTGTCGGCCCGAACGGGGCCGGCAAGACGACTCTGCTCAAGATCCTCATCAAGAAACTTGCCCCCGACAAGGGAACTGTCCGGTTGGGCACCAACCTCGTGATCGCGCAATTCGACCAGAACCGGAGCGGTCTGAACGAAAACGCAAGCCTGTGGGACAATCTGGTTTCCGACCCCGACATGCGGGTTTCGGGCCAGGCCGATCAGGTCATGGTGCGTGGTCAGCCGCGCCATGTGGTCGGTTATCTGAAAGAGTTCCTGTTCGACGAAGAACAGGCGCGCGCCCCGGTCAGATCGCTTTCGGGCGGTGAAAAGTCACGCCTGCTCCTGGCCCGCCTGATGGCGCGTGAAAGCAACCTGCTCGTGCTGGACGAGCCGACCAACGATCTGGACGTGGAAACACTGGACCTGCTGCAGGAACTTCTGGCCAACTATGACGGGACCGCGCTTATCGTCAGCCATGACCGCGATTTTCTGGACCGGACGGCAACGGTCACGCTGGCCATGGAGGGCGATGGGACCGTTGCGACCTATGCCGGCGGCTGGAGCGACTATCGCGCCCAGAGAACCGGGCCACCAAAGGCCGCACCGGGTTGCGCAAAGTCACGGGGACAAAAAAAGCCGGGACCGCAACAAAAGCCGGCACAAGCCCCCGAAGCCGCGCCGCGACTTTCGTTTACGCAAGCACATCGGCTGAAGGAATTGCCCGATGAGATCGCGAGACTCGAGGCTGAAATCGCCAAGCTGAGCGAGGCCCTGTCGCAGGGCGATCTGTATTCCAGCGACCCGGCCAGGTTCCAGCGTTTCAGCAATGCCCTGTCGCAACGCCAACGGGCTCTGGACGCCGCGGAAGCGGAATGGCTCGACCTTGAAGAACGCGCCGAACAGGCCGCCGGGCGCGAAAAGCCGTAGATGCTCAGGGGGGCAGCCGGATCGGGAAACGATCTCTGAGCGCACCGTCGAGCGCCGGATCAAACTGCGCCGCAGACGGTTCGGCAAGGATTTTTCGTTTGCGCAAACTTGCCCGTGCGATCAGGTCCGGGCGACCGTTTTCATCCCATTCCCTGGGCGAAGACCTGTCGGCGAACTGCGGATAGACATACTCCGTTTCCATAAGCTCCAGTGTTTGCGCCTGGCCAAGATAATGCCCGGGTCCGTGCAGGCAGACCTCGGCCAGGGCATCGAGCGCCAGCGTTTCGTCATTCACTTCGATGCCGCGCACGCAGCGCAGGGTCTGGCCGATCATGTCGTCGGCCAGGATCAGGCTTTCATGACAAAACCCCAGCAGAGATGCGTGCATTCCGGCGGCTTCGTAAACCATGTTCAGGCCGGCCAGGCCGGCCATGACCGCCGAGGTGGCCTGTTCCCATCCGGCCTGCATGTCGGGCAGTTTTGCGTCGCTGAACCCGGCCGCGGCCGAGCCCGGGAAGCCATAGAACTGATGCATCTGCGCGCAACCGGCGTTGAGCAGGGCCTGTTCGCCGGACCCGCCCGACATCGCCCCGGTCCGCAGGTCCGACACAAACGGCCAGGTTCCGAATATGAACGGATGGCCCGGAGATATAGCGTCGATGTAGAACACGCCGGCGAGGCATTCGGCCACGGCCTGGACAATGGCGCCGGCCAGCGACGCCGGCGCAGTGGCCCCGGCCTGGCCCGCCGACAGCAAAAGCACCGGCATGCCGGCCCGCACGCAGTATTCCAGCGTTTCGCAGCTTTCGGTTGCAAATTTCATCGGCGGCACCACGAAGCAGTTCGAACAGGAGACGAAGGGGCGCGCGCGCCATTTGTCCTCACTACCGGCAACCATATGCAGAAACGAGACGATCCCCGGGGCGAATCCGGGTTCCGAGATCGAGGTGCCGATGTGCTTGGTTGTCCCCGAGCAACAGGCGTAAACCGTGTTCAGGTCCATTTCGAAATTGTCGATGATGTCCCGGGCCACCATCGGTCGCTGGAAAAAGTGAATGTTGTCGAGCGTGTCGGCAATTCGCGCCGCGTCCTGAAGATCCTGTGCTGTCGATTCGCGGTAGGTGCCGGCTTCGACATCGACCACGTGAACCGCGGCCCCGCCTGTGCCGTAGTAAACGCGTTGCCCGCCCGGCTCGAGATCATTGCACCGATCGCGGCCATGGAGCACCAGATCCTTGCGCGGCCTTGCCAGCATGTCTTCGATCAGCGCCGCCGGAAAGCGCAGGCGAGCGTCGTCGCCCAGCCGGGCCCCGGCTGCGCACATGGCGTCGATGCCGGACCGGGGCGCATCGGCCAGCCCGATGTGTTCCAGCGCATGCAGGGCCGCGCGATGGATCGCCTCCAGGTCGGGGCGGCTCAGCACCTGCAAGGTGCCGCCGGACAGGCCGCCTTGAACGGGCCGTTTCGCAGTTTCCAGCGGGGCTGCGCGCAGCGCGCGGCGGGCGGCGCGGCCTCCGGTTCGGCGGGGTTTGGTCGTGGTCATCACAGTCTCCGGTCTTGCAGGTTTCAACGCAATTGCCGGAAAACAGGGCGCCCCCTTGCCGCATTGCCGCGCGCCGCACCGATTGTTCGCACGATCAGGATGATGAACCATTCATGGCGACGCAAAACAGACTCCTTTACGGCCATCGTCATTCCCGAATGTCCGGGAGGTCTGGTCTGTTTGCGTCAGAATGTCGTTTTTGGGCCGCCGTCAGGTCAGATCACGCAGCACATCGAGCACGACGCGCACATCGGCGCGTGTGCAGTCGAACTGACCGACCTGGACCCGGATGACAAAACGGCCGTCGTGGCGTGTCTGGGTCAGGTAGATCCGTCCGTCATTATTGATTCGCCGCAACAGCTGTTCGGTTTGCGCATCGTTTTTCCAGGCGAAGGTGAACAGCGAAAGTATCGGCCCGGTGACAATCTCGAAGTCCGGCATCTGCGCAATATCGCGTGCCAGTTCCCGGGACCAGGCGACATGGTTGCGAATGCGCGTGCGCAGGCCTTCCAGCCCGTAGGCCCGCAGCAGGAACCACAGTTTCAACGCGCGGAACCGGCGGCCAAGCGGAACGGTCCATTCGTTGAAATTGGTGATTTCATCCTGGCCAAGCGTGCGCAGATACTCCGGTCGCAGACCAAGCGTTCTGACTTGTTCGGCCGGATCGCGCAGGAACTGTACCGCGCAGTCAAACTGTGCGCCCAGCCATTTGTGGGGGTTGAACACAACGCTGTCGGCGTCATCGACCCCGGCCCACAAATCGCGAAACTCGGGGCAGATCATGGCCGATCCCGCCCATGCCGCATCGACATGGACATACAGGTCATGTGCACGGGCCACCGCGATGCACTCGGCAATCCGGTCCATTGCTCCAACCGATGTCCCGCCGGTGCAAAGGATGACACCGGCCGGCACGAAATTGTTCGATTTGTCCTGGCGGATCGCAGCATCAAGCGCTTCCGGCCGCATCGAAAGCGTTGCATCTGTTGCAATCTTGCAAATATTGTCCTGGCCAATTCCGGCGATTCTTGCCGATTTGTCGATCGAGGAATGGGTTTGCTCGGACGCGTAGATGCGCAGGGTGGGCAGGGTTGAAAGCCCCTTCTGGTTGCCTTGCCATCCCAGGGCACGTTCGCGCATCGTCAAGATCGCGCTCAGCGTGGCGGTGGTGGCACTGTCATGGATCGTGCCGGCAAAACTGTCGGCAAGGCCCAGGGCCTCTCGCAACCAGATGACCATGACCTGTTCCAGTTCGGTCGCGGCAGGTGCGGTTTCCCAAAGCATCGCCTGCACGGCCATGCCCGAGATCAGCTGCTCGGCCAAGACCGATGCCGGGGCGGCGTTGGCGGGAAAATAGGCGAAGAACCGGGGATGCTGCCAGTGTGTCATTGCCGGGGGAATGATGTTCTTAAAATCGCGAAAAATCTCTTCCATCGGCTCCGGTGTTTCCGGCGCCATCGGCGGGAGGGCGGCGATGACTTCGCCGGGGGCAACATTTGCCCGAACGGGCCGGTCTCGCAGCCCGGAGCGGTAGTCATGAACCCAGTCAGCTGCGCGTTTCGACCAGGTTCGCAATTCATTCAGGTTCATGGTGTTGTCGTGCCTTTCCTGTGTGGGAGAGCCGGGGCCTGCGTGTCTGGTTCACTGGACCATCCGAGCCGCAAAATCCAGCACTTGTCCAAGGGCGTTTTCGAAAACCGGATCGTCAACGGTCATTGCCACGCGCACATGGCCCGCCGCCGCGCGGCCAAAGCTTTCGCCGGGCATGACCGCGATGGTCCGGGTGTCCAGCAGGGCCTGGGCAAAATCAAACCCGCTCATTCCGGTTCTGCGGATGTCGAGCATCAGATACATCGCCCCCTGGGCCGGCACCATCTGAACGACATTCTGGCGCGCGACAAGCCGCGTGGCGATGTCCCGGCGCCGGCGAAACGGGGCGGCAATCCGGGCTTCCAGGTCGGGGCCGGCCTGCAGGGCCCACAATGCCGCATCCTGGATGAACCCGGCAACGCCGTAGGTCGTGTTGGTCGACAGGTTGATCAGGTTTTCGACAACGCTCACGGGACCGATGATCCAGCCCACCCGGCTGCCGGTCATGGCATGGCTCTTGGACATCGACCCGACAACCAGCGTGCGCTCTTGCATGCCGGCAAGGCTGCGCGGCGACACATGGGCGCCGTCCCATACCTGCGTGTCGTAGACTTCATCCGAAATCAGCCACAGGTCGTCGGCCAGGCAGGCT
>JALSJL010000487.1 GCA_026989405.1 Marinosulfonomonas sp.
AAGGCAACAAAAGGGGCAACCCGGCTCGCCATTCCTTTTTCCTTCGCGCGGCAAACTGGGGCACCTGACACGCCACTGGTTCTACGGGCGGATCAAGGCGCTTGCCGCCGCCGCCGGCATTGCCCCCGGCAAGGTCACACCACACACGTTGCGCCATGCTTTTGCCACCCATCTTCTGGCCGGAGGCGCCGACCTGCGTTCGATCCAGACGCTTCTGGGCCATGCCGATGTGTCGACCACGGAAATCTATACGCATGTTCTGGAAGAGCACCTGCGCCAGTTGGTTCTGGACCATCACCCGCTGGCGCGCGACGGCTGACGGCGCAGGGACGCGGGCAGGATGTCCTCGCTTGGCCACCAGCCATCGGTCAGGGCCCGTTCGTAGCCCTGAACAAGCCCCTCGGCCTCCATCGCCGCCCTTGCCGCGCCTGCATCGTAGACAAGGCGCTCGAAAGTCACCCCGGATGGGCGCAGGATCGCATACCGGGTATCGCAACACCCGTCGTTCGGTGGCAGTCCGATGGCGCCGGGGTTGATCCAGTGGACACCGCCGATGGTCCGCTGAAAAGCCAGGCCGCAATGGCCGGCAATGATCCCGTCGACCGGCCCGACAAGCTGGCCCACGGCCGCAATCTCCCGGACAAATTCGGCGTCGTCGCTGCAGGGCCACAGGAACCGGGAGATATCGGAAACACCGCCATGTATCACGGCATACCGGCGCCCGAATGCGGCAAATGCCAGAACATCCGGCAGCCCGGCCAGAATCTGACGTTGCCGGGCCCCGATTTTTTCGGCGGCAAAGGGATACCACCCGCCCGACAGGACATCGCAGGCGCTGCCAGGCTCGAACCCGCACCCGCAGTCGGATGCCCCGGCCGCGATCTGTTGTTCGCAGTTGCCCGCAACGGTCTGCACCTGCCCGAGCAACGCAGCCAGCGTTTCCGCGGGATTGGCGCAATAGGCGATCATGTCGCCGGTGCAGATGCGGTTGGGCGCGGCAATCGCCATGCTGTCTGCCCGCTCCAGCAGGGCGCGGCTGGCCTGCAGGTTCGAATAGGGCCCGCCAAACAACAGCACCTCGCCCTGCAGCGCACCAAGGTCGCACACCCGCGTTGTTTTGCCCAGCATTGGCGCGCTCCCTTGATTGCTGCCGGCGTTGTGACATAACACGGGGAAACCATTGGAAAGACAACCGGGATGGACCCCGCAACACCGTTTCTTGATACGACCTTCTGGCTGACCGCGGCCGCCATCGCGCTGCTTCTGCTGCTGTCTGCGATCTTTTCCGGCTCGGAAACGGCGCTGACGGCTGCTTCGCGCGCCAAATTGCGCGCTCAGGCCGACCGGGGCTCGAAAGGCGCCGAACGCGCGCTGGAGTTGACCGAGGACAACGAGCGCCTGATCGGCTCGGTCCTGCTGGGCAACAACCTTGTGAACATTCTTGCGACGTCACTGGCCACCGCGCTGTTTACACGCGCCTTCGGGGACAGTGGCGTGGCGCTGGCCACGCTCCTGATGACGCTGCTGGTGCTGATCTTTGCCGAAGTGCTTCCGAAAACCTACGCCATCACCGACCCGGAAAGCGCCGCCGCGCGTGCATCGCGCGTCATGGCCCCTGTCGTGCGGCTGTTTTCACCGGTGGTGGCGGTTGTGCGTGCCCTTGTGCGCGGCATATTGCGGCTGTTTGGCGTGCAGGCAGACCCGAAAAGCAAGATCCTGGCCGTCCGCGAGGAAATAGCCGGCGCCATCGCCCTTGGCCACCACGAAGGGGCCGTGGAAAAGGAAGACCGAGACCGGTTGCTTGGCGCGCTCGATCTGGGCGACCGGACGATCGAAGAGATCATGCGCCACCGCTCGGAAATCGAAATGATCGACGTGTCCCTGCCGCCGCAGCAAGTGCTGGAACAGGCCCTGCGATCGTCACACACCCGCTTGCCGCTCTACTGTGACGATCCCGAAAACATTGTCGGCGTGCTGCATGCCAAGGATCTGCTGCGTGCGATCTATGCCCGCATTTCCCAGACCCCCGACGGCACCGACCCGTTTGAGGGGTTTTCGGTGCGCGACGTGGCCAAACCGCCCTATTTCGCCCCGGAAACCACGCCGCTGGATGACCAGCTGCGCGAATTCCTGCGGCGCAAGGCGCATTTTGCCCTGGTGGTTGACGAATACGGTGTTCTGCAGGGGCTGATCACCCTGGAAGACATCATCGAAGAGATCGTGGGCGAAATCACCGATGAGTTCGACCTCACCGATGAACCCGAGATAGAACGCGCGCCCGACGGAAGCTGGATCGTCGATGGCGCGATGTCGATCAGGGATTTCAACCGGGCCACCGACTGTTCCCTGCCGGATGACGAGGCCAACACCGTGGCCGGCCTGGTGATCCACGAAGCGCAGACCATTCCCGATGTGGGCCAGGTTTTTTCGTTTCACGGGTTCCGCTTCGAGATTCTCGAACGCGAAGCCAACCGCATCGCGAGGCTCAGGGTCCGGCAGATACGCGACTGACACGGGGTCCGGCCCCGCCCCCGGCCCGTCGTCTCAGCGGGCCTTGAACAGGCTGCCCAGAATGCCCCGGACGATCCGCCGCCCGGTGGTGCCCTTCAATTCCTTGATCACCACCTTGGCCATCGATTCGCCAAAACTGTCGGATTTGCGTTTTCTGCTCGAACGACTGCGCGCAGGTGGCTCATATCGCCGGGCACGTCGCAACTCGCGCTCCTGTTCGGCCAGACGCTCTTCCTCGCGTTCGGCGTCTTCAGCCGCCTTTGCGGCGACGGCTGCGCGCGCGCGCAGCCGCTCGAACGCCGAATCGCGGTCGATCGTTGTTTCGTATTTCCCGGCCACCGGAGAAGACTGGATTACCTGCGCACGCTCGTTTTGCGCAATCGGGCCAAGCTGCGACGATGGCGGGCGGATCAAGGTCCGCTCAACCATGCCCGGCTCACCCCTGGATTCCAGAAAGGACGTGACCGCTTCACCGACCCCGACCTCGCGGATCGCCTCTTCGGTGGAAAACCGGGGATTGGGGCGATAGGTTTGCGCCGCCCGCCGCAACGCCTTCTGGTCGCGCGCCGTGAACGCGCGCAGCGCATGTTGCACGCGATTGCCCAACTGGCCGAGAATGTCATCCGGCACATCGTCGGGGTTCTGCGTCACGAAATACACGCCCACGCCTTTCGAACGTATCAGCCGCGCCACCTGTTCGACCTTGTCCACCAGGGCTTTCGGGGCATCGTCGAACAGCAAATGCGCCTCGTCGAAGAAGAACACCAGCCTGGGCTTGTCCGGATCGCCCACCTCGGGCAGTTCCTCGAACAGTTCGGACAGCAGCCAAAGCAGGAACGTGGCGTAAAGCCTGGGCGAGCCCATGAGCTGATCTGCCGCCAGTATCGAAATCTGGCCGCGGCCATCGACATCGGTGCGCATCATGTCCGCAAGTTCCAGCGCCGGCTCGCCGAACAATTTCGTGCCGCCCTGGTTTTCCAGCACCAGAAGCGCCCGCTGAATGGCCCCGACCGACGCACCGGATACGTTGCCATAGCGCAAGGACAGGTCCTTTGAATTTTCACCCACCCAGACCAGCAGGCTTTGCAGGTCTTTCAGATCCAGCAACGGCAGGCCTTCTTCATCCGACACCCGGAAAGCGATGTTCAGAACGCCCTCTTGCGCGTCCGTCAGGTCGAGAAGGCGCGCCAGCAACAATGGCCCCATCTCGGCGACGGTGGTGCGCACAGGATGGCCCGACTCACCAAAGAGATCCCAGAAAATGACCGGAAAGCTCTCATACGCATAGTCGTCAAAGCCGATGGTCCGTGCCCGCTTCATGAAGGCATCGTGCAGCTTGAAGTCGGCTGATCCGGCTTTGGCCAGGCCTGAAAGATCCCCCTTCACATCCGACAGGAAAACGGGCACGCCGGCGTTGGAAAACCCCTCGGCAAGGATCTGAAGGGTCACGGTCTTTCCCGTGCCCGTGGCCCCCGCAATCAGCCCGTGGCGGTTTGCGTATTTCAACAACAGATGCTGCGGAACCGCATAGTTTTCGCCGCCACCTCCTACAAACAATCGGTCTTTCACTGTCACATTCTCCTTCGCGCCACATCCTCGGGCGCTGTCAACATACAAAATTAACCTTCCTGCGCCAGTCTGGGCGTGCCCTGTTGCGCGTTTCAGTGCGGTTGGGGCAGTTTTCCTCCCTGTTGAACTGGCCGCGCCACAATTGGCGCGGCATTTTTTTGCGGTTAAGCATCGGATATTGCAGCAGGGAATATTGACGCCTGCGACAGAAGGTCATAGGGTGCGCGCATAAGCCGGCCAGTCCGGCAGGGAGTGTAGATCGCGAAAAAGAGCCCTCGGGGCTCTTTTTCATTTTTTCGGCCCGTGCGGCCATGTCGAAATGGCCCCGAAACCGGAATTGCAGGCGGATTTCCCCGCTGACGCGTTTGTGGCCAGATTTGGGTCTGACACCGGTGCGGCCATGTGATATGGCCACGATCGAAATTGTCACAACCGCAAAACGGACTTACACAAATGATGGCACGAACACTCGCTCCTCTCGTTATTCTCGCCGCACTGGCGGGGGCCCCGATCCTGGCCCAGGAAACGGCGACGCAGGAAACGGCGACACAGGACGGCTCGGCCACGGCCGCGCCGGAGCTTCCGCTCGGCGAAGAAATCGTCGATGGCATCGCCGTCGGCACGATCTATGAACGCGAAAAGTTCGGAGACTGGACATTGCGCTGCACACGCACGGCGGATGGCAAGGATCCGTGCCATCTTTACCAGCTGATGCAGGACGACAAGGGCAACTCGGTCGCCGAGATCAACCTGTTCCCGCTGTCGGGCGATGACCTGCGCGTGGCAGGGGCAACCATCGCGGTGCCGCTCGGCACGCTGTTGACCGAACAGTTGAAACTCAGCGTCGATGGCTCTTCAACCAAGCGTTACCCGTTCACCTATTGCTCGGTCCAGGGCTGCTATGCCCGCATTGGTCTGACGGCAGAGGATATCGCCGCGTTCAAGCGCGGCTCGGCCGCCGTCCTGTCGATCGTGCCGGTTGCGGCCCCCAATGCCCGGGTCGATGTGAGCCTGTCGCTGAACGGCTTCACCAAAGCGTTCGACACCCTTCTTGAGGCACAAGACGACGCTGCGGCCGAGTAAGTTCGGGTTCGCGCCCGACGGGCGGCGGTTTCGCCTTGCGTCGCAGGGTGCGGGTCGGCAAAACGGACGCATGAGCGGTGCAGGTCTGACAATTGATCTCGAGGCCCTGACCTCGAACTGGCGTGCGCTTGACGCGGCGTCCGGACCGGCGACCCGGACCGGCGCCGTGGTCAAGGCCGATGCTTATGGCCTGGGCGTCGCCAAGGTTGGCCGCGCGTTGCTTCAGGCGGGTGTCGACACGTTTTTCGTGGCCCTTGCCGAAGAAGGGGCGCAGTTGCGCAGCGCGCTCGGGCCGGGCCCGGAGATCTTCGTGTTTGCAGGCCATATGGACGGCGACGCCGATATTCTGGCCGGATCGCAACTGACCCCGCTGCTGAATTCAGCCGCCCAACTGGCGCGCCACCTCGGGGTGTTGTCGGGGCACCGGTTCGGCGTCCAGCTTGACACCGGCATGAACCGGTTGGGGATGGAACCGGATGAATGGCAATCCGTGCGCGCGCGCGCGCTTGAACACGGGCCTGCGCTGCTGATGTCGCATCTTGCCTGCGCCGACGAACCCGACCACCCGATGAACCGCCAGCAACTTGCGCGGTTTCATGAAATGACCTCGGGTCTGGATGTGCCGCGCTCACTGGCGGCAACCGGGGGGATATTGCTGGGCGCGGATTATCACCTTGATCTGACCCGTCCGGGCATCGGCCTTTATGGCGGCGCGCCGTTTCATGACGCCCGCCCGGTGGTGCATCTGTCTGTCCCGGTGATCCAGACGCGCAGGCTAACGCCGGGTGAAACCGTCGGATATGCCAACAGTTGGACGGCCCCCGGACAGGCGCGCATTGCAACCGTGGCGGCAGGCTATGCCGACGGCCTGCCGCGAGCGCTCTCGAACCGGGCGACGCTCTTTGCCGATGGCACGCCCTGCCCGCTCGTCGGCCGGGTCTCGATGGACCTGATCACCGTCGATATCTCCGGTCTCGGCAACGACCCCGAACAGCTCGATCTGATATGCCCGCAACAGGGCATCGACGCGCTGGCCGCTGCCGCCGACACAATCGGATATGAAATTCTGACAGGGCTTGGCACGCGTTACGCGCGCCACTACAAGGGCGCGCAATGACCGCACTGAAACCTCTTGCTGCCCTGGGCCATGCCATACTGCAATTGCTTGCAGCGATCGGGCGTGTCGCGATCTTTGCCGCGACCAGCGCCAGCCATGTGGTCCGCCCGCCGTTTTACATCAAGGAATTCGCGTATTCCCTTATGGCAATTGGGTATTTCAGCCTTCCGGTCGTTGGAATGACGGCGTTTTTCACCGGCGGGGCGCTGGCCTTGCAGATCTATTCCGGGGGCGCCCGGTTTTCAGCCGAGGCGGTCGTTCCGCAGATCGTGGCCATCGGCATGGTGCGTGAACTTGGTCCGGTCCTGGTCGGACTGATGATTGCCGCCCGCGTCACGTCGTCGATTGCCGCCGAGATCGCCACGATGAAGGTGACCGAGCAAATCGACGCTCTGGTGACCCTGTCCACCAATCCGGCAAAATACCTGACCCTGCCGCGGGTGCTGGCAGCAACTCTCGTGGTGCCCCTGCTGGTCGGCATCGGCGATATCATCGGGGTGGCCGGCGGTTTTGCCGTCGGTGTCGGGCAGTTGGGGTTCAACCCGGCCACATACCTCAGGAACACCGTCGAGTTCCTTGAATTTTCGGATATTTCCTCAAGTCTCATGAAGGGCGCGGTGTTCGGGTTCATCGCGGCCATGATGGGCTGTTACTACGGCATGAACTCCGGCCGCGGCGCACAGGGCGTCGGCAAGGCCACCAAGTCATCCGTCGAAGCGGCGGCGGTTTTGATCCTGGCCGCGAATTTCCTTCTGACCAACCTGTTTTTCAGCGCATGATCGAGCTTGTCGACCTTCACAAGTCCTTCGGGGACAAGGTTGTCCTGGATGGCGTCAATCTGAGCATCGCCAAGGGCGAAAGCATGGTCATCATCGGCGGGTCGGGAACTGGCAAATCGGTATTGCTCAAATGCATATTGGGCCTGATCAAGCCGACATCCGGGCAAATACTGCTGGACGGACAGAACGTCGAACGGGTTGAACGCGACGCCTTCCTTGCCCGGTTCGGCATGCTGTTCCAGGGCGGCGCGCTGTTTGATTCGCTGCCGGTCTGGCAGAATGTGGCCTTTCGCCTGCTGCGCGGCTCGCTCAAACGTCCCCGCCAGGAGGCGCGCGCAATCGCCATCGAAAAACTGCGCCGGGTCGGGCTGAAACCGGACGTGGCCGACCTCTACCCGGCCGAACTGTCCGGCGGGATGCAAAAACGCGTGGGTCTGGCGCGCGCCATCGCGGCCGAACCGGAAATCATCTTTTTCGACGAACCCACCACCGGGCTTGATCCGATCATGGCCGGCGTCATCAACGAGCTGATCCGCGAGATCGTCACCGAAATGGGGGCCACCGCCATGACGATCACCCATGACATGACAAGCGTGCGCGCCATCGCCGACAAGGTGGCAATGCTGCACGGCGGGGTGATCCGCTGGACCGGGCCGGTCGAACAGATGGACAACAGCGGCGACCCCTACCTCGACCAGTTCATCCACGGCCGCGCCGAGGGACCGATCGAGGCGGTGCGATGACCCCCGCACTTCATCTTGCCCGAAATACTCCCGCCGGAGGCTCGGGCCCGCAGGGCA
>JALSJL010000488.1 GCA_026989405.1 Marinosulfonomonas sp.
TCTGGCGATGGCGCCGAGGTCACGGCGGGGTTCGAATTTGATGTTCCTGTCCGTTTCGACACCGATGCCATTCGCACATCCGTTGCCAGCTTTCAGGCCGGCGATGTCCCTGATGTGCCCGTCGTGGAGGTGCGCGTCTGATGCCCTTGCCGATGGATCTGAAAGCGCATCTGGATACAGGGGCGACGACCGTTTGCCGATGCTGGGCGCTGACGCGCAGTGACGGTGCGCTGCTTGGCTTTACCGATCATGATCGGGATCTGACCTTTGACGGAATGATCTTTGTGGCCGACAGCGGGATGTCGGCGCGTGCCCTGGAACAAACCACCGGGCTTTCGGTCGACAACAGCGAGGCATTGGGCATTCTGTCCAGTTCGTCGGTGACCGAGGCTGATATTCGGGCCGGACGCTACGATGGCGCCCAGGTTCGGACCTGGCTGGTGAACTGGGCGGATGTCGAGCAACGCGCCTTGCTTTTCGCCGGCAGCATCGGGGAAATCCGACGGTTTGGAAATGCCTTCCAGGCGGAACTGCGGGGGTTGAGCGAAATGCTCAACCAACCACAGGGGCGGGTGTATCAGAAAGCCTGTGCCGCCGTCCTGGGGGACGCCGCTTGCGGTTTCGATCTGGATCAGGCGGGTTACAGCGCGACCGTCCCGGTGGAAACCGTGAGCGAGGGAAAGTTCCTGCGCTTCACGTCTCTGGGCGGATTTGCCGACCGTTGGTTCGAGAAAGGCCGGGTCGTGGTTCAGGACGGGTTGGCTGAGGGGCTGGTTGCACTGGTCAAGAATGACCGGTTTGAAAACGGCGTCCACACGGTGGAACTCTGGGAAGCACCTGGCGCGGAACTCGCGCCGGGCGATCAGGTCCGGATCGAAGCCGGTTGCGATCGGCGTGCCGAAACCTGCCGCGTGAAGTTCAACAATATTCTGAATTTCCAGGGCTTTCCGGGGATACCGGGCGAAGATTGGCTGATGAGTGTCCCGCGCCGCGGGGACTTGAATGACGGGGGAAGCCTTGGATCATGACGCCGCAGGATATTGCCAGAAGCTGGATCGGGACGCCCTACGTTCACCAGGCGTCCTGTCGCGGTGCCGGGGCAGACTGCCTGGGGCTGCTGCGCGGCGTGTGGCGCGAACTGTATGGGGCGGAACCAGAGGCCGTTGCGCCCTACAGCCCGGACTGGTCCGAAGCCCGGCACGAGGAACGTCTGTGGGACGCCGCACGGCGCCATCTTGTGGAATTGCCGGTCGCAACGGTTTCCCCCGGTAACGTGATCCTGTTCAGAATGCGTGAAGGCTCTGTCGCCAAACACCTTGGCATTGTCGGCCAGAGCGAGCCATGTGCCAGTTTCATACATTCCTTTTCGGGACATGGCGTGGTGGAAAGCCCGCTCTCCGACCCTTGGCGTCGCCGGATCGTGGCGACGTTTGAATTTCCCAATCCTGGAGTAGATTGAATGGCAACCATAGTTTTGTCGGCCGTCGGGATGGCTGCCGGTGCGTCGGTTGGCGGCGGCGTGCTTGGCTTGTCGTCGGCGGTGATCGGGCGCGCGGTCGGCGCCATTGTCGGGCAGGTCATCGACCAGCGCCTGATGGGGGCCGGGTCAGAGCCGGTGGAAACCGGCAAGGTCGACAGGTTCCGGTTATCCGGTGCCAGCGAAGGCGCACCGATTGCCCAGGTTTATGGCCGGATGCGGTTGTCCGGGCAGGTCATCTGGGCATCGCGGTTTCGCGAAAACGCTTCGGTGTCGGGCGGCGGGAAAGGCGCGCCAGCTCAACCCGAAACCACCAGCTATTCCTATTCCGTGAGCATGGCGATTGCACTTTGCGAGGGCGAAATCACGCGGGTCGGGCGCATCTGGGCGGATGGGCGCGAAATTCCGCGCGGCGACCTGAATTTGCGGGTCTATCGTGGAACGGCCGATCAGATTCCCGATCCGAAAATCGAAGCCGTGGAGGGGGCCGGGCGCTCGCCGGCCTATCGCGGCACGGCCTATGTCGTTCTGGAAGATCTGGACCTGGGGCAGTTCGGCAACCGCGTTCCGCAGTTTTCGTTCGAAGTGATGCGCCCCGAACAGGTTGCAGCGGGTGAGATCGCCACCGATCCCGCAAACGGAATTCGCGGCGTCGCATTGATCCCGGGCACGGGCGAGTATGCGCTGGCCACGTCGCCTGTCTATCTTGAGACGGCCCCTGGCATCAGCAAGCCTGCCAATATCAACACCCCAAGCGGTCAGACAGATTTCACGACATCCCTGGCCTCGCTGGATGAAGAGCTGCCCAATTGCGGGTCGGTTTCATTGGTGGTCAGCTGGTTCGGCGGCGATCTGCGGTGCGACCGTGCGAAACTGCGCCCCAAGGTCGAGCAGGCGGATGTCGACGGGACGGGCATGCCCTGGTCGGTCTCCGGGGTCACTCGCGGCGCAGCGCAGCAGGTTCCGCGACTTGACGGCAAGTCGATCTATGGCGGCACGCCGTGCGATGCATCTGTTGTTGAGGCAATCCGTGAACTGAACGCGAAAAACAAGAAGGTTGTGTTCTATCCGTTCATCCTGATGGACCAGACGGCGGGCAACGGGCTGCCTGATCCCTGGACCGGTGCCGCCGATCAGCCGGCATTGCCCTGGCGTGGACGGATCACGCTGTCGGCTGCCCCCGGGCAACCCGGCAGCCCGGATCAGTCGAGCGGTGCCGATGCGGAAGTGGCCGTCTTTTTCGGATCGGCACAGGTGTCGGATTTTTCGATAAATGGTTCGACTGTCGGCTATTCCGGCCCGAACGAATGGTCATTTCGCCGGTTCATTTTGCACTACGCCCATCTGTGCAAGGCCGCGGGCGGGGTCGATGCCTTCTGCATCGGCTCGGAGCTGCGGGGGCTTACGCAGATCAGGGGGGCTTCGGGGTTTCCGGCAGTTGCGCATCTGGTGCAACTGGCTGCGGATGTGCGCGCCGTTCTGGGGCCGAACACCAAAATCGGCTATGCTGCTGATTGGTCGGAATATTTCGGCTACCACCCACAGGATGGTTCGGGCGATGTGTATTTTCACCTGGACCCGCTATGGGCAGACCCCAATGTGGATTTCATCGGAATTGACAATTACATGCCAATGTCCGACTGGCGGGATGGCATTGACCATGCGGATGCCGCCTGGGGATCAATTTACAACACCGAATATCTGAAAGCGAATATTGCCGGCGGGGAGGGGTTTGACTGGTACTATTCGAACATCGCGCACGAAAAGGCGCAGACGAGAACCCCGATAACCGACGGTGCATTCGGCGAGCCATGGGTGTTTCGCTACAAGGACATCCGTTCCTGGTGGTCTGGTGCCCATCACGAGCGGATTGGCGGTGTGCGATCGACAGTGCCGACGGGCTGGATACCTGAAAGCAAGCCGATCTGGTTCACGGAAATTGGCTGTGCGGCCGTGGACAAGGCCACCAACGAGCCGAACAAGTTCATCGACGTAAAAAGTTCCGAAAGCGCTTTGCCAAAATACTCGGACGGCAGACGTGATGAGCTTGTTCAAATGCAATACTTGCGTGCAATGTTCGAGTTCTGGAACGACAGCGCCAACAATCCGGCGTCGGCGGTCTATGGCGGGCCGATGGTGGACATGAGCCGGGCACATGTCTGGGCCTGGGACACACGTCCGTTCCCATGGTTTCCCCATTCTTCGGACCTTTGGTCCGATGCGCCGAACTATTATCGCGGACACTGGATCAATGGACGCACGAATGCGCGTTCGCTTGCTGGCGTGGTCAAGGAGATTTGCGCGAGATCCGGTGTCGGCTCAGCTGAGGTATCGAAACTGTATGGCCTGGTGCGCGGCTATACCGTGGACGCCGTTGGCAGCGCTCGATCGGCCTTGCAACCGCTATTGCTGGCCTATGGAGCCGAGTCCATCGAACGCGACGGCAAGCTGCAATTTCGCAATCGCACGGGCCTGGCCTCGGAGAGTATCGACGATGCCGAGGTGGTGTTTTC
This sequence comes from Marinosulfonomonas sp., assembly GCA_026989405.1. GTDB lineage: Bacteria > Pseudomonadota > Alphaproteobacteria > Rhodobacterales > Rhodobacteraceae > JAJRUE01. The sequence goes on from JALSJL010000488.1 coordinate 3,991, forward strand.
CGGTTCACGAGAAGCGCCGATCGAACGCATCCGCGCGGCGCAGGCGGAAATGGCCGGACGCCTTCGTCTGGCCTTTGTGGATGCCGATGGCGACTATGAAACGCGTTCCGAGGATGCGGTGTTTCCGGATGACAGCGCGCAGGTGGTTTCCTCAAGCGAATTCCCGTTGTTGCTGACCCGGACAGAGGGGCGCGCGATTGTCGAGCGATGGTTGGCCGAGGCGCGGGTTGCCCGGGACGCCATGCGCCTGACCTTGCCGCCGTCGCGGATGGACATCGGGGCGGGCGACGTTGTGCGCCTTGACGAAGGCGGAACAGATGTTGCCTATCGTATCGACCGCGTGACGCTTGGCTATTCTCACGACGTCGAAGCTGTGCGGGTCGAACCCGAACAATACCAACCGTCGGATGCCGTCGATGAGCCCGCCGAGATCAGGCCGTTTGCCGTGCCGACGCCGGTGTTTTCGCTGTTTCTGGATATTCCGCTGCTGCGCGGCGACGAGGTGGCACACGCACCGCACCTCGCAGTCACCGCGCTTCCCTGGCCGGGCAGTGCGGCGGTCTACTCATCGTCGTCAGATGACAATTACGCATTGAATACATTGGTGAACTCGCCCGCGACCCTGGGCGTTTCGCAAACCACGCTGTTGCCGGCTGCGGCTTCGATCCTGGACAATGGCCCGGCCCTGAGGGTGGCCCTGTCGACCGGCACGCTTGGGTCGGCCAGCCTGATCGATGTTTTGAATGGCGCAAATGTTGCGGCGATCGGCGACGGAACGCCCGGAAACTGGGAGATTTTCCAGTTCACCGATGCTGTGCTGGTCAGTCCCGGGGTCTATGATCTGACGGGCAGGCTGCGGGGGCAGGCGGGAACCGATCATCTGGCTGAAACGGTCTGGCCGGCTGGCAGTTACTTTGTGCTTCTTGATGGGAGCGTCGGCCAGATTGACCTCAACGCGTCGGCGCGGGGGCTGGCACGGCACTACCGGATCGGGCCGGCTGGCCGGCCTGTGGATGATCCGTCCTTTACCCACCATCTTGAAGCGTTCGATGGGATCGGGTTGCGCCCCTATGCGCCCGTCCACCTTCGCGCCGTGGTCGCGCCAAATGGCGACATGGCCGTGAGTTGGGTGCGCAGAACGCGGATCGACGGCGACAATTGGCAATCGGTCGAGGTTCCGCTTGCCGAGGATTCCGAGCTGTATGAAATCCGGGTCGTGAAATCGGGCGCGGTCCTGCGTCAGGAAAGCACGGCCCAGCCAAACTGGACCTATCCCGCCAGTCTGCAAACATCCGACGGCGCTGCAAGCCCGTTCACAATCGAAGTCGCCCAGGTGTCGACCAGTTTCGGACCGGGCATATTCAGAAAGGTCGACCTATGAGCACAACTCCTGTGTTGAATCTGCCGTTGCTGCAAGCGGCGCAAGCGCAAAAGCATGTGACGGTGAACGATGCGTTGCTGCGCGTTGACGGCATGGCGCAGATTGTTCTGATTTCGGTCGATCTGACAGACCCGCCGGCGCTTGCAAATGACGGTGATTGCTATGGCGTGCCGGTTGGCGGCGTCAACGCCTGGGCTGGTCGTGACGGGCAACTGGCCGTTCGGTCCAACGGTGGCTGGCTGTATGTCACGCCGGCAAGAGGCTGGCGGGCGCGGATTTCGGATCGCGAGGCGGATGCGGTGTTTGACGGCGCTGGCTGGCGCACGGGGGCGCTGGCCCTGTCGCAAAACGGTGCGGCCACGCGCCACGAAATCGTGGAAATCGACCACCCGATCGGGGCCGGGCCGACTTCGGTGGTGGCGGCGGCCTTGCCGGGCGGAACGGTCGTGCTGGGCGTGACCGGCAGGGTCACGTCGCCGATTTCGGGAACACTGTCGAGTTGGCGCATCGGTGTGGCGGGCTCGGACAACCGCTATGGAAGCGGCCTGGGGCTGGCCCAGGGGGCATGGTTGCGCGGTCTGACGTCTTCGCCGCAGAGCTATTACAGCGACACCGACCTGCTGCTGACCGGGGAGGGCGGTGACTTTGCCGCCGGTGACATACGTCTGGCGTTGCATCTCTGGCGTCTGGACGTGCCGGGCTGACCCGCGGGCAGCATCAGCTGGCGGACCTGTCTCTTGCGCAGGTCAGGCATGTTGGAACGGTCGGGTCCAGGTCGAGCCGTTGCGGGGCGATATCTTCGCCACAGCTCAGGCAGTAGCCGAATTCATGTTCGGAAATGCGCGCAAGAGCCGCCATGATGCGCGCCTTTTGCTGATCGCGGCGCGCCTGAGTCGCGCGTGCCATGGCTTGTTGCTGTAACGCATCCATGCGTGACAGTCGGCCAACCGACTGCTGATCGAGCGCGACCGTGCGCTGGCTGTCGCGCCCGCGGTCGTCTTGAGCGTCCAGGTCCCTGAGCATCTCATTGAGTCGGGCGCGGTATTTTTCGCCGATGTGGTCATTCATGCCGGAAATGTCACCCATCAAGCATTGCGTTTTGTGCAATCTGCCAGTCTGTAGTAGATTGGCATTGCATCGGAAGGAATGTGCAATGGGTGAAATACGAAAGAAACTTGCCGAACTCGACCCGGTATGGTCGTGCATTCGCGAAGAAGGTCTGCGAACAGTTGAGGCCGAGCCGTTGATGGGGGGGCTTGTGCATGCGTCCGTATTGCACCACGAAACCCTGGAGAGCGCTCTGGCCTTCCGGATTGCACAAAAACTGGCATCCGGTGAAATGTCGGAGCAGCTGGTGCGCGAAATTGCCGATGCGGCCTATCGGGACGACCCGGAGCTGGGCAAGGCGGCACGCGCAGATATCGTGGCCGTGCACGAGCGCGATCCGGCCTGCCACCGGCTGATCCAGCCGCTGCTGTTTTTCAAGGGTTTTCAGGCTGTTCAAGCCTATCGCGTGGCAAATTATCTGTGGCGGTGCAAACGCTGGGACCTTGCTTTTTTCTTCCAGATGCGGGCATCGGAACGGTTTGGTGTCGACATTCATCCGGCCGCAAGGATCGGCAAGGGCATCATGATCGACCATGCCCATTCGATTGTCATCGGAGAAACCGCAGTTGTTGGCGACGATGTCTCGATGCTGCATTCGGTGACCCTGGGCGGCACCGGCAAGGAAAACGACGACCGGCATCCAAAGATCGCAGATGGTGTGTTGATCGGCGCGGGGGCGAAGGTTCTGGGCAACATTCGTGTGGGCCACTGCAGCCGAATTGCAGCCGGGTCGGTTGTCTTGAAGGATGTTCCGGCATGCAAGACGGTGGCCGGAGTTCCGGCGCGGATAGTCGGCGAGGCCGGTTGCGACCATCCATCCATGGAGATGGACCAGTTGCTGGCCGATCAGGTCTGAGCCGGACGCCAATCGCGACGCTGGCGGGCTTGATCCCGTGCAAAAGGCGTTTCGGGCCGCTGCCGATGTCGGGCCATGACCGGCGAGTATCAGGCAAGCATGGAGAGCGGATGTTCAAGGTTGTCCTTGATTGCCGCCAGCAGCCTGGCCCCCAGCGCACCGTCAATCACGCGGTGGTCTACCGACAGTGTGACGGACATGACAGTTGCGACACCCAGTTGGCCATCCGACGTGACGACGGGCTTTTTCACCCCTGCGCCCACGGCAAGGATTGATCCGTGCGGCGGGTTGATCACTGCATCGAAATTGTCGATGCCGAACATCCCGAGGTTGGAGACAGCCATCGACCCGCCGACATATTCATGGGGTGCCAGTTTCTTTTCACGCGCGCGTCCGGCAAGATCCTTCATTTCGGCTGACAGCATGGAAAGCGATTTGGTGTCGGCGTCTTTCAGCACCGGGGTGAACAACCCGCCCTCGACGGCAACCGCCACGGCGACATCCGAGGGCTTCAGTTGCAGGA
>JALSJL010000489.1 GCA_026989405.1 Marinosulfonomonas sp.
CCATGCCAGAACCGACCGGCCGAAAAAACCCTTCGCAAGCCACCCGACCAGAAGCGTGAACAGGAAGAAAAACACGACGCCCACGCCGCGGATATTCAGCGAAGCATCCGGGCCGAAATATTTCTTGACCAGATTGTCGGGTTGGTAGGGGCCTGGCACGAACGGCAAGACCCAACTGTCGATCCAGCCAACGAAAGTCCAGAAAAGATAGAGTGTCAGCGCGATCGGCACCAGCACGACCAGACCCGTGAAAAAATTGGCCCGGGTCCGCTGAAACAGGCGCCTGCGCCTTGTCACCTTGGGTTTTTCTTCTTCGAACGGGTTTGTCATTTCTGCACACACTTCCAATTCGCCAATCGTAAACTTAAGGTCTTCGACGCCATTCTACAATCGGCGATCTTGAGGCGGTTGGTGAAAATCGGGCAAGTTGGCGAAATGCGTGGCCAATTGAGCCGCCAGGCGTGCGTTGTTCAACACCAGGGCGATATTGGCGTCCAGCGACCGCCCGTCCGTCAACTCGTAAATGCGCTGCAGCAGGAAGGGGGTCACCTGCTTGGCGGCAATGCCCCGAACCTGCGCTTCGGCCAGCGCTTTTTCGATCAATGGCGCCAGTTCCGAGGCGGCAATCTCGGCTTCCGCAGGGATCGGGTTTGCCACCAGTTGCCCACCCGGCAGGCGCAGGGCACGGCGCAGGGCCTGGGCTGCGACGATTTCGGCGGGGTCGTCCATGCGCAATGGCGCCGGCAGGCCGGATCGACGCGACCAGAAGGCGGGAAACTCATCTTGCCCGAAGGCAATGACCGGAACGCCAAGGGTTTCCAGAACTTCGAGCGTTTTCGGCACGTCCAGGATGGCCTTGGCCCCGGCCGCGACCACGGTCACCGGCGTTTGCGCCAATTCGTGCAGGTCCGCCGAAATGTCGAAGCTGGCCTCGGCCCCGCGATGGACGCCACCAATGCCGCCGGTTGCGAACACATGGATGCCCGCCAGATGCGCCGCGATCATGGTGGCCGCCACCGTGGTCGCGCCGGTGCCACGGCGCGCAAGGCAAACCGCCAGATCGGCGCGCGACAGCTTGGCCACGTCTTTGGCCTGGCCAAGCGCGTTTAGCTGCGCGGGACTGAGCCCGACACAAAGACAACCGTCGATCACTGCAATGGTGGCCGGAACAGCGCCACCCGAGCGCACGGCCTGCTCGACCGCGCGGGCGGTTTCGACATTGCGCGGCCAGGGCATGCCGTGGGTGATGATCGTGGACTCAAGCGCCACGACGGGCGTGCCGGACGCCCGTGCTTGGGCAACTTCGGCAGAGAAGGTCATTTCGATCACGGTGCGGTATCTCCTGAAACATAGTCGGCGGCCGCCTGCAACGCGGCCTCCAGCGCGGCCTCTCTGTCAGCGCCGCCGGTTTCGGCCGCGATATGGGCGGCCATGAACGTATCACCGGCGCCGGTCACCCTTGTCACCAGCACCTCACGCGCCGCGGCGCTGAGAATTCCGTCGGCACTGCCGTCGGCCGCCGGCCCCCCGCCATCGGTCACCAGAACCCGGCGCGCCCCGCGATCGAGCAACCCGCGAGCGGCATCCGACGAGTTTGCAAATCGGCGATGACAAAGGAGACCGGCTTCTTCCAGATTGACATAGGCGGTCACGCCCCGGTGCGGCAGCAATGGCAAGAGCCGCTCGGCCTTGCCGGGGCTTGCCGGGGCCAGTCGCAGATCGGCACGGGCAAAACACGGGTCGGCCGCGATCTCGGCCAGCAGATCGACGGTCAGGTTGCCATCCAGCGCGATCAGGCCGTCAAACGGCTCGCCTGCGTCCCCCAGCGTTCCGTCGCGGAGGGGCTGCACGATCCGCTCGCCAGCGGCCTCAAGTGAATGGGCGTCGGCGATTGCGGAAATCAGACCGTTGGCACCTTCGACCGCCATGTAGCGATCGGTCGGCAGATCGGACGACCGGTAGACATGGGTGGTGTCAATGCCCAAACGTCGACAGGCCGCGATCAACTCGTCTCCTTCGGGGTCGCTTCCGATTGCGCTCAGAATTGCCGGCGACAGACCGAACCGCCGCAATGTCATTGCAATGTTCATCGCCACGCCACCCGGCAGCCGGACGATCCGGCCCGGAACGTCGGAACCAAGGTGCATGTGGCTTGACGACCGTCCGATGATATCCCAAAGGACGCTGCCGATACAGAGCGTGGAAATCTGTGTCATGGGGCGGGTTTTGGCAGGGCAGCCGGGCGCGCGCAAGCCGCAACGACGACCCGGTGCCAGAAATGCAGGGCCGACAGCCGAACCGGGCCGGACGTTAGAGCTTGCAATCCCGCGGCAGATCAATTATCCGCGCACAATCTAAATTCACAGGCGGGATTTGGGCCGTTTCGGGGAGACATCCCGATTTCGGTCCGCCGGTTGGGCGAAAGCCCTCTTTGGTTCCGCCGAGGCATGAAACCGGAAACGAAAGGAAGAGAGTCATGGCACTCCCTGAATTCACTTTGCGTCAGCTGCTGGAAGCAGGCGTTCACTTTGGTCACCAGACCCAGCGTTGGAACCCCAAGATGGGCCCGTATATCTACGGCGCGCGCAACGGGATTCACATCATCGACCTCACGCAAACCGTGCCGCTGCTGGATCAGGCCCTACAGGTCATCCGCGACACTGTCGCCAAGGGGGGCTCTGTCCTGTTTGTCGGCACCAAACGCCAGGCGCAAAAGCCGATCGCGGAAGCGGCCGAAAAATGCGCGCAGTTCTACATGAACTACCGCTGGCTTGGCGGCACGTTGACCAACTGGCAGACCGTCTCCAAGTCGATCCAGCGTCTGAAGGAAATCGACGAAAAGCTGGAAACCGGCGCCGAAGGCATGACCAAGAAGGAACGCCTTGGCCTCGAACGGCAACAGGCAAAACTGCAGGCAGCCCTGGGCGGTATCCGTGAAATGAGCGGTCGCCCGGATCTGCTGTTCGTCATCGATGTCAACAAGGAAGCCCTGGCGGTTGCCGAAGCCAACAAGCTTGGCATACCGGTTGTGGCCGTGGTCGACACCAACTGCTCGCCCGATGGCATTGACTACATCATCCCGGGCAATGACGACGCGGCCCGCGCGATCAACCTGTATTGCGACCTGGCCGCGCGTGCGGCTCTGGACGGAATGACGGCACAGATGGGGGCCGCCGGCGTCGATCTGGGGGAACTGGAAGAGGCACCGGTCGAAGAGGTGCTTGCCGCAGAGACCCCGGCCGCCGAAGAAGCGCCGAAAGCCGCCGCGGACGCCTGAGGCGACGCATTGCACGACACCCCTGCGCCAAACGGCTGCTCCGGATATCCCGGGGCATCCGCCCGGCGCGTTATCTGAGATAGGAGAACCAAAATGGCAATCACGGCCGCGATGGTGAAAGAACTGCGTGATTCTACGGGCGCAGGCATGATGGACGCCAAGAAAGCACTGACCGAAACCGACGGCGACATGGAAGCCGCCGTTGACTGGCTGCGCACCAAGGGCCTGGCAAAAGCCGCCAAGAAATCGGGGCGGACAGCCGCCGAAGGTCTTGTGGGCGTTGCTGTCGACGGGGGCAGGGGGGTCGCAGTCGAGCTGAACTCCGAAACCGACTTTGTGGCCAAGAATGAAGATTTCCAGAAAATGGTCGCGAGTTTTGCCAAGGCCGCAGTGGACGCCGATGACATCGACGCGCTGAAAGCCATGGAAATTGACGGCAAACCGGTCGAGGAAATCCTGACCGAGGCGATTGCCCGCATTGGCGAAAACCTGACCTTGCGCCGCATGGCCAAGGTCGAGGGCGACGTCGTTGCCTCATATGTCCACAACGCCGCAGCACCGGGCATGGGCCAGATTGGCGTTCTGGTTGCGCTCAAGGGCGAAGACAACGGCATCGGTCGCCAGATTGCCATGCATGTGGCCGCCGCCAACCCGGCATCGCTTTCCGAAGCCGATCTCGATCCGGCGATGCTCGAACGCGAACGCACCGTTCTGACCGAACAGGCGCGCGAAAGCGGCAAGCCGGAACAGGTGATCGAAAAAATGATCGTCGGGCGAATGAAAAAGTTCCTTTCGGAAGTGACGCTGCTTGGCCAGTCCTTTGTCGTCGACCCCGACAAGACCGTGGCAGAAGCGGCCAGGGACGCCGGCGTCGAGATCGTCGGTTTCAAACGATTGGCTGTGGGTGAAGGGATCGAAAAGAAGGCAGAAGACTTTGCCGCCGAGGTTGCCAAGGTCGCCAAGAGCTGACGGCTGAATCGGCTTTCGAAAATGACTGACAGGAAAGGGCGGTGCAGCTCCAACTGGCTGCACCGCCCGACCTAACTGGGACGTCCAGATTTTGGGGATGAGGACGGTCCACAGGTACCACCGGCTTCTTACGCAAACAAGAAAACCAGGCGTTTTAAGGTGCGGACCGATCGTGCTGGTATTGCAACCTCCCCAGCCCGCTGTTCCTTGGCCGAAATGCCACCACTCACGGAACATGAACAACTTGCACCTTTACGCGGCGTAAAGACAGTATGGAATTCCATACTCAATCGTTAATTTTGCGTGAATTCAGACCCTATCTAGGCAGAACGAATATCTGATTCTGGATGGACGCCTTCAACACGGCCTGGGCGCTGGTTTCCACATCCAGCGCAATGCGCGCAAGCCGCAGGTGCTTTTCCACCGTGGCCATGGAAACGCCCATGATCGTTGCGATGTCCTGAGAGGTCTTTCCTTCGCCCACCCATTCCAGCACCTCGCGTTGGCGGTCGGTCAGGGGCCGGCGTTGGGTGGAATAGGGCAGGTGTGTCATTTTCAGATGCGCGACATTGTTCATCTGGACGATCATCCGGCCGTGGCGGGCCCAAATGATATCCACATCTTCCTGAGTCAAACCTGGCTTGGCGACAAGCCCGATTGCGCCTTTTGCCCGGCTCGAGATGTCCTTGAAGCTGACGGAATAACCGGCGGTCACGCCCATGCGGCGGTTGAAGTCCAGAACCTTGATCTCTTCCGGGGTCAGGTGTTCGCGGTTGCGTTCGATCCAGCGCCAGGAACAGGCCCCCACGTTTTCGGCGGCCCATTTGACCATTGGCGCGTGGAAATACATCTCGCTGTCGACAAATTCCTGGATGAACTCGGCGCTATGGTTCGACAACAACAGGATGTCCTGGCGATCACCAAATGAATTCGACGTCCTGAAACGCGTGAAACCATACAGCAACCGATCAAAACCATAATGCGCCATGGCCGAGACGTGATGATCCCAGACTTCATCTATCGTTTTGGCATCATTAAGTTTTTCGAGATACCCAAGGATCATTCAGGATCTCCGGACAGGTGGCTCAGCATGGCCTGAACGGCCAGCGGGTATCCCCGTGCACCCAGGCCGCAGATCTGCCCGATGGCCACAGGTGCGATGAAGGACTTGTGCCGGAAATCCTCGCGGGCATGTATGTTGGACAGATGAAGCTCGAGCGTTGGCACGCCAGCCGAGACGATTGCATCCATGATCGCAATCGACGTGTGTGTGTAGGCGCCCGCGTTCAGAATGATCCCGTCAGACTTGCCGCGGGCCGCATGAATCCAGTCAACCAGTTCACCTTCCTGATTGGTTTGCCGAAAATCCAGACTGGCGCCATGTGTGCTGGCAGCCTCGATGCAGAGTTTTTCAAGGTCCGCCAAGGTCGTTTGCCCGTAGACTTCGGGCTGCCTTGTGCCAAGCATATTCAGATTGGGCCCGTTGAGAACCAGTAAAGAAACCATTTCATCCCCGCAAAGTTTCAGGAAAACTATGTGAATTCGCGTGTGAATGTCGAGACTATTTTGTGCAGATTTCCCCTGGCGCTTCGATCCGACCCGATATCGCGTGCGCTGGACCATGGACGCGCTCGCCGCGAAGGGTGAGGTTTGAATATGATAGAAGATATAAGGCATTGCCATCACGGCCATACCAGCTTTTCACATAATATGTATTATCCGCTTTACCCGACAGTATCACAGGGCGCCCGGCCCGTGGGAGTTATCGAGATCCAATGGCGCACTGCCCCCTGGATTTTTGAAAATTCTTGTCTGCATCCGCAATCACCGGTCTTGTTGCAGCACCGGTGGAAAAAACCGATCCGTCTGAAGCGGTGTTTTGCACGGATCGACCACGCATTTCACGAATTGACACGATGGCGGTCGCAATTCGTTCTGAAATTTGGCTAACATGAGCCATTACTGGTATTTGAGACAGAACATGTTTTCGGGGAGGAATGAATGATAAGACGTCGAGACTTTCTTAAATCTTGTGCGGCTGGCCTGTTTTCCAGTTCAGCATCGCAGGCTTTTGCGCATGCCAAACAGACCGGCTTTACGCTGCCCGAAGAATTGCTGCCTCGGGAAATCAAGCTCAAGACACGCCTGGCACCGGGTGAAATTCACGTCGATCCGAACCAGTTTGCCCTGTTCTGGACGCTTCCCGACAATCGGGCCATACGTTTTGCCGTCGGGATCGGACGCGGAAACCTCTATCACTCGGGTTCCTACTATGTGGGCGCAAAACGAAAATGGCCACGCTGGAAGCCAACCCCGGCAATGATGGCGCGCAATCCGGGCGGCTATGCCGATTTCCAGGAAGGCGGGCGCTATGAGAACGGCCAGCCGGGCGGGCTTGCCAACCCTCTTGGCGCTCGGGCGCTGTATTTGTATCAGCCCGGTCGCGGCGACAGCTACCTGCGCATCCATGGCACCAACCGGCCCCGCACGATTGGAACAGCGGTGTCCAATGGCTGCGCGCGACTGGTCAATGAGCACGTCACGATGCTCTATGATATGGTTCCCATGGGGACCAGGGTCACGCTTTATCCCAAGGCCAACGGCGTGCCGTCACATTCTTGACGACCGTCGCCTGTGATTGGCTGTGGTCTTGCAGCCAATTGTCAATTGCCTGATCCATCGTGACCGGTTTCGCCGGCATCGTCATCATGCTCTTCGGCTTCCGGTTCATCACCATGACCGCCGCCGTGCATGAGCTCTTCGATGTCATGCGGGATATCGGCCTGTGAGAACTTTTGCTGTTCTTCGGCGTCGTGAACAAAGGCAATGATCGCCGCCAGCTCTTCACCCGTCAATTCGATCTGCTCACCCAATTCGTCTTCCTGCATGGCAATCATCGCCGGGGCGCCACGCCACATGTTGGCGGCAAAATCGAAGGCGTTCATCGGTTCGTCCATGAACTCGGCGGAAAACTCCGGCGCGTCTTCTCCGCCGATGCCGTTTACCGAATGGCATACAACGCACCCTTTTGCCGCGAACAGTTTGCGCCCTTTTGCCGGGTCAAATGGCGGAATGGCCAGGCCGTTTTCCAACACGAAGCCAGACCTCGAAATCGGGTCGCTGAGCTGGGATTGCTCCTGTGCAAATGCGGCCGGAGCGGCCTGCCCGGCAAAAGCGAGCAGCACAACGGTTCTCGTGAAATGTCTCATTCTGTTTCCTTTCCCGCGCCATGCGCGTTTTCTTCAGAATTGCGGTCCTGACGGACCCTCTCATGTCGCCGGGCCGAATGCTCAAACCCGGTTGCTGGTTCACGACTTGCGTGCCGCCGCGACGTCTGGGGGCTGCCCCGGTCAAACCCGCACGGCGGCATTGGTATGGACCGGAGCTCACTCTCCCTTTCCACCGCCGGCCAGCGGGATGGTGATGTCCACGACAAGCCCCCTGCCCGGCGCGTTCGACAGCTTGATGTCGCCGCCGTGGGCATGGATCACGGTTCGCGCAATTGACAGGCCCAGCCCTGTGCCGCCGGTTTCCAGGTTGCGCGATTTTTCGACGCGTACGAACGGATC
>JALSJL010000490.1 GCA_026989405.1 Marinosulfonomonas sp.
CACCCTCTCTGTTGCCCAGAATATCGCGCAGCTTTCCAAAAAAATCCGACCTGTATCGCGCCAGTTCCTTTGCCTCGACCTCAAGCCGTTTGCGCGCTTCCTCTTCAAGACGCGCGCGCTCCCGTTCTTCGGCGGCCACGCGCGCCAGCGCGGTGTTCAACTGGGTTCCAAGATTGGTTATCTCGACTTGTGCCTGCTCATCTCGCTGCTGTGCTTCATCCAGGATCGCCTGTAGCGCCCCCAGTTGTGCACGCAAAGCGGCAATCTGTTCATTCAGGGCCGCGATTTCGCGTCGGCTTTCAGCCGCCAGCGCCTGTTCCCTGGAGAGCGCTTCATTGGCGGCGGCAAGCATGGCTGCACGTTGTTCCGCGGCGCTCATCTGTGCTGCGACATCCTGTTCTGCCGCCAGTTTTGCCGCAAGGGCCGCAGCCAATTGTTCACGCAATTGCGACTTGTCGCCCAGAGAATCCTTCAATGAATTTTTTTCCGCCAATGCCACCGCCAGGCGCGATTCTGCATCCGCAAGTCGTGTTGCCAGATCTCGTTTGGAGGTTTCGGTCTTGTTCAACGTGTTCTGCAGGCTGTCGCGCTCGGCGCGCAATTCGGCAAGTGCATTTTCCAGAGCCTGCAGTCGTGCTTCGGTGTTTCCGCGTTGCAGGGACGCTGCGGTCAGGGCGGTACGCAGTTCGTCACGAGACAGCAGCGCCTGGGCCAGGGCATTCTCGACGCTGCTCAAACGCGATTGCGCGCCAACACGCGCTTCTTTCTCGGCATCCAGTTGTTGCGATAGCAAGTCGCGTTCCAGAAGAGCGGCCGCCAAGGCCTTTTCCAACTCACCAAGCTCCCGCGAAACGTCAGTCTGACCCGACTTGGCGCTTTCAAGTTCGGCTTCCAGACCGCGCTGAGCCAGAAGCGCGGCCGCCAGCCGTTCATTCAGGCCTTTTTCTGAGGCCTGAACCGCTGCAAGCATTGTCAGAACATCCTCTGCCTGCCGACGCTTTTCTTCAAGTGCCAGCGCCATGGCCGTCAACTCGGCATCGGCGTTTGCCAACCGGTCCCGCAGGGCCTGCGCCGCAGCCGCTTCGGCCAGTCGGAGTTTCTGCTCTTCGGACAGCGCCGCAGTGGCTTCATCCAGTTTTGACTGCAGCGCTTCGATGGCCGCGGCCTCGGCCAGGCGACGCTTTTCCTGTTCGCTCAGGGCGGCTTCCTTTTGTGCAATATCCCGCCTGAGCGCTGCGCTCTCGGCCTCGCGTTCGGACAGGCTGCTCTTGCTCGCAGCCAATTGCGCCAACGTGTCGGCCAGCGTGGTTTCCCGTTCAGCGGCCTGCTGCTTCAGGTCTGCAATCAGCGCATCCAGCGTTTCGCGTTTTGCCGCGGCCAGCCTGGCAGCTTCGGCCTGCACATCAATTTCTTCCCGGGCCGAGGCCAGGGCCAGTTGCAAGGCTTGTTGTCGTGTCAGCAATTCCTGCTGTTTCGCTTCAAGCTGTGAAACATCCGCCCGCAGGGCAACGCCTTCTTTCAAGGCCTGATCACGCTGCGCCAGCAAGGTTGCGACCTGTTCTTCAAAAGACGCGATCTGGCTGCCCTGCTCTGCCAGCCGCTGTGCCTGGGCTTCGTTTTGCGCCGTCAGGTTTGCAATCAACCCGGCTTGTCGCTCGGCCTCGTCTCGCGCCTGGGCCAAAGAAGCATCGAGGTCCGAAACCTGCTCTTCGAGTTGAAAGGACCGTTGTTGTTCCAATCCAAGGGCCTGGGCAAGCGCGCTTACTTCGGCCGTCAGTTCATCAAGCTCGGTTTCCTGCCCCGAAATCGTTTCGCTCAGCATGAATTGCACAACCATGAAAATGGTCAACACAAACATCAGCACCAAAAGCAATGCGGTCATCGCATCGACAAATCCTGGCCAGATCGAACCAGAGACACGATGGGTTGATCGGCGCGTCAGTGCCATGGATCAGCTCTTGGCTTCGCCCGGCACATCGTGCCGAGACCCGGTTGTCTTGATGGCGCGGGTCAGCGCCGCCAGATCATTTCGCAGGTCTGCCAGTGTTTCCTGGCGACCCGCCGACATTTCTTCAAGGATGCGCAACAGTTGCACATCAATGGAACGAAGCCGCATTCGGCTTTCGGCATCCACCTGAGCGCGACCGTCTTCAGCCTGCCCCTCGACGATCGCGATCAGGCGGTCCTGCCCTTCGGCGAGCCGCTTCAAGGCGTCAAGCGCCTCAGTGTCATCACGGGTTGTTTCGGTGGCGCGATCCGATTCCATGGTCGCAATCAGGCCCGAGATCCGTGCAGAAAGGTTTTCAACCGACGAACAGAGGTTTTGGACAGTCAGGCTCTGAAGCTCTCGTTCATGTTCACCACTTTCAAGCAATGCCCGCACCGCATCCGTCTGCGCCGAGATCTGTTCTGCCAGCGGGCCGAAAACGGCAAGCTCGGACCCTGTGGGCGCATCCCCGTCACTTTCAATCCCGGCAAACCCCAGCCTGGTGATTGTAGACAGCCATTCTTCAAGCTCGCGGTAAAACCTGTTCTGGCCGTTGTTTGCGAACAACTCCAACAAACCGACAATGAGCGATCCGGCCAGTCCGATGAGCGATGATGCAAATGCTACCCCCATGCCGCCCAGTTGTGCCTCAAGGCCATTCATCAGGCGTGAAAACACCTCCGGGGCCCCCTCGCCTTCCTGGGGAACAAGCGAGCGGATCGTGTCAACAACCGCCGGAACGGTGGTGGCCAACCCCCAGAACGTTCCGAGAAGTCCCAGAAAAATCAAAAGGTTGACGATATATCTTGTTATATCCCGGGCTTCATCGATGCGTGTCGCCACCGAATCTAGGATCGATCTGGCCGACGGAGAGCTGATTTGCATCTTTGCCCCCCGCGCGCGCAACAAGGCAGCAAGCGGGGCAAGAAGCCTTGGTGCTTTCTTGATGTCGCGGCCGGGGCGCTCTCCGGCGAACCCCTCGATCCAGCTGACCGAAGTGACCAACTCGAACACCTGCCAGAAACAGGCGACAACGCCAATCACGAACACGAAGGCGATGAATCCGTTGAACAGCGGGTTGGCCAGAAAAACTGGCGCCACCCGCGGATAGGCGACATAGGCACCAAATCCGACCAGCGCGAGACACATCAACATGATGGTTATCTGGCGCACCGGCTGGGTGAAATACGGCTCGGCCTCGAGACCCCGCTGGTCCATCTGGACATTTCCCGTCGTGTTCATTTTCGCCACACGATAGGCTTTGGCAGGCCGGCTGCCAACAGGGATTATTGCGCCGTCGCTGCGCAGATCTGTTTTACGCGTCGCGCAAGCCAGTCAAGCTCGGGGTCACTGATGCCGATCTCGGCCATATGTGCAACGGTGTTGTACAAGTAGTCCGGGTTTGTCCCCCTGCCACCGATCGCCTCTGCGATGATGCGCGCCTGATCCGGCAGCGCCAAGCCACTGCAATACTGTTCGTGCTGCTCGTCGATCACATAGGTCACCGCGTCGACGACTGACCCGTCATCCAACTCGACGGGTAGCACTTTTTCGACATAGGCCGAGGAAATGAGTTCGCGGGCGCGCAAATAACTCAGGGCGCGGCTTTCATGGCCGTCCGCAACGCGCAGCACCAACCCGTCGCAATGCGTGGCGGCTTGTTCATCAAGTGCAAGAACCAGACCGGGCTTTTCAACGGTGCCGCGATGATGGATCGACCACATGCAAAAGCTGCGCCCATAGCCGTGCAATCGGCCAATCCGGCTTTCGGCAACGTCAAAGCCGGGGTCCCACATCAGGGAGCCGTATCCAAAAACCCACACGGGATCGTTCATGCCACTGGTCCTTAGCCTTCGCCGGCTTTAAACACCTTGCAACTTGTAAGTCAAAGGACCCCCGAAGAATGCGCAAAATGTTGGTCGTTGTCCTGGTTATTGCGGGCCTTTGGTCCGCATATTGGTATCTGGGTGCCACAGCGGTCGAGCGCGGCCTGAGAGCATGGCTGGATGAGCGGCGCGCGCAGGGCTGGGTCAGTGAGTACGCCCGCGTGGAGACCCGCGGCTATCCGTTCAGGTTCGATACCGAAATCGGCAATCTGGACCTTGCCGACCCGCGTTCGGGCCTTGCCTGGAGCGCGCCGGAATTTCGCTTGCACGCCCTTGCCTACAAACCGAACCACATTGTTGCTCAATGGCCTGAACAGCAGGTTCTGGCGACGCCGCTGCAAAGGATCGAAATTTCCAGCACGAACATGATCGCGTCAGTGGCATTCAAACCCGGCACGTCTCTAGCTCTGGACCGGTTCACTGCGGATCTTCAGGACTTCACGCTCAGGTCTTCAAGGGGTTGGTCAACGCATCTTTCGCAAGGAACCCTTGCGACGCAAAGCGTTCCGGATCGGGCGAATGCACATGACATTTTTTTTGAAACCTCGGCTCTGCGCCCGCCGGCAAAGCTTCTTGCCCTTCTCGACCCGATCGCCAGTCTGCCCGACAATTTCAGAACCCTCAAGATCGATATGACCGTTGGCTTTGATGCACCATGGGACCGTTTCGCGATTGAGCAGCGACGGCCGCAAGTCACGTTCATCAACATCAAGGATCTGCAGGGAACATGGGGGCAACTTGATCTCAGGGCAGCCGGAGACCTGGCCATCGATAACGCCGGGGTGCCGACCGGTCGTGTTGAACTTCGCGCAACGAACTGGCGCGACATGCTCAAGGTGGCAGTCGATGCAGGCGTTGTGCCGGAAAACGTTTCGCAGACACTGGAAAACGCGCTCGAGTTGCTCGCAAATGCCTCGGGCAACAAGAAGACCCTGGACGTTCCGCTGATCTTCAAAAAAGGTCGGATGAGCTTTGGGCCGATACCGCTAGGCCCGGCTCCGATCCTCGTCATCCGCTAGCGGCAATACGATCCGCTGCGGTAACGCGCCGTATCAAGGTGGAAATGGTTGCGGTGATACCGGTCTGCCCTGGGGCCCAGAACCGTCCCGAAAGGGCCGCAGGCCACCCTGTGAATCCGCTTGAGCAGCTTGCCCTGCACCGGGTCGCTCCACCCCTTCAACACATCCAGAGACGCGCCGTTCCTCAAACCAAATGCGGCAATATCAATCGCCCGGCCCCTGCCGTGCTCGGAAATCTTCGCCCCCGGAACCGAGTTACGGGTGCGGCAGGAATAGCCGGCAAGAACACGCAAACTGACAACCCCGCCGCCACGTCGTCCGACAGCCGGTTTGACACCTTTCTCAAGCCAGGTTTCCAGCGCCTTGGCCGTTTGGCAGTCCATGACCGCGGGCTGCGACAGGGTGACACCTGCAACAGACCTGACCCGCACCGGGCGTTTCACCCCACATCCCCGGAGTTTTCCGGGAATGCGTGAAAGCTTGTCACCGCGGATGCTTCGACGCCCGCACAAGGCCCGCCCCTTGCCCGCACTCACCAAGACCGGCTGTGTTGCGGTGGCGCCAACAGCGATGCTCGCCGGCCGGAGGCCAGAGGGGCGCGCCCAGGGGCGCAGAGAGCGGGCAACACCCTGGCTGCTACGAACCAGAACCAGGACGCCGGGGCGCTCCTCAGGCACAGAGCCCGGCCGCGCCGCAGGAACAATCGACCGCAAGGGTGCATCCGCCAAGGCACCAAGGCTAGCCGACAAGAGCAATGCGCAAATCAGGATCAGCCGCGCCGCGTGCTTCATCTTTTCAACCCGCGCCCGAAATCCGGGGCATCGGTGTCTTGACCAGCCTCGATGATGCCCCGCCGAATTGCGCGCGTGCGGGTGAAATAGTCGTGCAACAGGTCACCGTCGCCCGTCCGAATCGCGCGTTGCAGAGCAAAAAGCTCTTCTGTAAAGCGCCCGAGAATTTCAAGCGTGGCGTCCTTGTTGTTCATGAAAACGTCACGCCACATCGTTGGATCCGATGCTGCAATTCGGGTAAAGTCACGAAACCCCGCCGCCGAATACTTGATGACTTCGCTGTCAGTCACCCGCCGCAGATCATCGGCCACGCCAACCATTGTATATGCGATCAGATGCGGCGCGTGGCTGGTGACAGCCAAGACCAGATCATGATGGTCGGCATCCATGAATTCGACCTGCGAACCCATTTTTTCCCAAAGCAACTTCAACCTGGCCAGCTCGTGTTCATCTGTTCCCGGCAGCGGAACCAGCAGGAGGAACCGGTTTTCGAACAGCTCTGCAAACCCGGCGTTCGGCCCGGTGTGTTCCGTTCCTGCCAATGGGTGCCCCGGAATGAAATGCACATTGGCCGGCAGGTGCGGCGCGACCGCATCAATCACCGCGCGTTTGACAGAGCCGACGTCGGTCACGACAGCGCCAGGTTCAAGATGCGGAGCAATTTCGCGCGCCACATCGCCCATGGCACCAACCGGCACGGCCAGAACGACCAGGTCGGCATCTTTCACCGCCTGCGCAGGCGTTTCGACGATTTCATCACAAAATCCAATGTCACGCGCAGTCTCACGGGTGGAAGCCGACCGTGCCGTTCCCACCAACTGGTCTGCCAGGTGATCGCGACGGATCGCCCGCGCCATGGAGCCCGCAATCAGGCCGAGTCCGATAAAGGCAACCTTTTTATACAATGCGGTCATACCCGGTTCTCCCGAAACTGGGCCACGGCGTGAACGACCCGGCGGCAACTGGCCTCATCACCGACGGTGATCCGCAGACAGTGAGGCAGCCCGTAGCCCGCCACGCGGCGCACAATGATCCCCTGCGACCTGAGAAAATCATCGCACCCTTCGGCCTCTTCTCGGTTCGCAAACCGGGCAAGAACAAAATTGGCCCGCGAAACGTCGGATGGCACACCGAGCTCGGCCAGCGCCTCCGACATCCAGGCCCGCAGTCGCCCATTCTCGGCCCGCGACCTTGCAATGTGCGATTGGTCTCGGACCGCCGCCTGTGCCGTCTGCAACTGGGCCTGCGACAGGTTGAACGGCCCACGCAGCCGATTCAGCACCTGGATAATCTCGAGCGGGCCATACCCCCAACCAATGCGCAGCCCGCCGAGGCCATAAGCCTTTGAAAACGTGCGGGTCATGACGACATTGTCCCGGCTTTCCACAAAGCTGGCACCGCCATCAAACCCCTCAACATACTCTGCATAAGCGCCATCGAGCACCAACAAGGCCTGTTCCGGCAAGCCGGCGGCAAGACGTGACACTTCGTTGTTGCCGATCATCGTGCCGGTCGGATTGGCGGGATTGGCAACGAACACAAGCCGGGTCTTCTCGGTGCAGGCCTTCAGAATTGCGTCCGCATCCACGACACGCTCGCGTTCGGGCACCTGAACCGGCGTCGCCCCCGCCCCGAGTGCGTAAATCCGATACATCGCGAACCCGTGCTCGGTGTGGATCACCTCATCGCCGGGACCGGCATAGGCCTGACACAACAGACCGATGATTTCATCCGAGCCAGCACCACAAATTATCCGCTCGCTGTCCAGCCCATGAACCTCGGCTATAGCCTGGCGCAGCGACTTGTGATCGCTCGACGGATAACGATGCAGCTCATGTCCTGATTTTGCAAATGCCTCGCGCGCCTTCTCGCCGGGGCCAAGCGGGTTTTCGTTGGAAGAAAGCTTGACCACATCGCTGGCACCCGCGACCTGGCTGTCCCCGCCCTTGTAAGGCGTGATCTCAAGGATGCCGGGTTGTGGTTTGATCTGGCTGGTCATTGTTCCGCACTCGCTGTGGTTCGTAATATCTTATCTGCCGCAAGGCTTTGTGGCCAGTAATTGATGCACTTCCCTTGGCAAATGCAAACCGGGCCGGCACGAAAAAGGCCGCACCCAACAGGCGCG
>JALSJL010000491.1 GCA_026989405.1 Marinosulfonomonas sp.
GAACGACTGGATTGTTTTCAGGGCTCCGTCCAATTCCTCGCCATGTTCATCCGACAAGGCCGCTTCGCGCAATCGACCTATCCACTCGGCGGCATCCGCACGCCCATCCAGCAAATCCAGGGCATTGATGATCCTGGTGAATTTTGAATGGCCGCGTGCGTGGGTATCGGAATACCCCTTGATCAGGCGCTGACATTTGAACAGTTCAACGCCAAGTGCGTAGTCGTCCTTCGACCGCGAAACCGCAATGTCCATCAGCGCTTCCAGATGCCGGGTTTCAACCCCATGGCGCAGCAATCGGCGCCGGACCGGTCGCAAGGAGCTTGCGGCAAACAACATCAGGAAGCCGCCGATCCGATCAGTTCGAACGCGTTTCCCGTTCCCGGCAATGATGCCAAGGACTTTTTGTAGCAACCCGCTCCTGGACACCCGTTTGCCAATGGATGCCGGCATCATGGAAATCAGCTCTTCGGTTCTCGGGTGAAAATACTCCGTAACCCGAAGCACTTGCCCATTTTCCACGTCCTGCTCCTTGCGCAGCCGAGCATCACGGCCGGCGCGAGTCTTCAGGTCGGCCACGCGGATGATGTCGTCATAGCACATTGCGTTGGCAATGTATTTTGCCGCGGTTTCGGTCAGAGCGAAGTTCCTGGCTGCACTGTCGGCCTTCAGAACGCGTTCCAGATGGTTGAGGTATTCCTCGCCGTAGTCACAGTCCTGATAGTCCACGGTCTTTCGCAGACCCGCATCTGCCATCGCCCGGACCGGTTCCGGAAAGAGCTGCAGCCGTTGTTCAAGCCGCGTCCAGCGGGCAAGCAGCGCCTTGGGTCCTGACGGCACAAACAACGTTCTTGCCGGCGTGCGGTTCTGCCCGTCTTCCGAAAAATTCAGGGCGGACCGGAATGCCGCCAGGCTGGCGTCCACACCCTTGCCGGACTTTCGAATCACGCTCTCGTACAGGTCAATGCCAAACGGCAGGGCCCGGCTGCGCGCCAGCGCGCCGAACAGGCTGGCAGATATCATGCTGCCACTGTCCCGCGCCAGCTTTTCCATGTCGAAACAGATCAGTTCCCTGGCGCTGGCAGCTATGCTGTCAAGCACATCGCGACTGTTGTTGCGCCCGTCGCCGGGAACCTGTTTTTCGGACACCGCCAGTATCCGGTGACTGGACGCGATCAGCGTGGTTCTGTCCGGGGTCACGAACCCGCGCATGACGGCCCGGCCCGCTTCCATCAATTCGGAAGCGATCAGAACATCAACGTCGCCAGCCGTGGGGGACAATGCAAAAACCGGCAACTGTTCCGATTTTGGCGCCATTTCGACATAGTAGATCGTCGAGCCCGTGCGCTGCGCCACGCCGGCGACCGATGTGACCTGGGCCTCGTAGCCACCGAGTTCGGCCAGGTCGGCCACCCAATTCGACAGAACGCCGCCCCCTTGCCCGCCAACCGCAAGGATCGCGAGCTTCAGGATGCCGGCAGACCCATCCGCCGGAAGCCCGTCGCGCGTGAGTTCATCAACCACATTCATGGGGCGGTCACTTCGCGAAAGCCAAGCCGGCGCGCCTGCCTGCGGTTCTGCAGAAAACGGATCACCCGAGTGCGCAGGCCATGAAGCACTCTATCAATCCAGCCCGGATTCTGAACCAGATCGGCACGATAGAACGACGGGCAGAGAATGGCGGCATCAGCCACTTCCCCGCAGTTCCCGCAGCCCACGCAGTCACTGTCAATCGCGGCCACGGGATCGTCACGCAACGGATCATCCAGAGACTTGACCGACAAGGACGGGCAGCCCGACAGCCGGATGCAGGCGTGATCACCGGTGCATACGTCCTCGTCCACACCAAACCGGGTGCGCAAGACCCGTTGGCCGTCACGGACCGCCTTGCGCAGCAGCGGTTTTTCGCGGCGTTGCTTGTTCAGCATGCACTCCGATGCAGCGATGATGACCTTGGGGCCGGTTTCCGTGGTTGTGAGAGCATCGCGCAGCACGTCTCGCATCGCCCCGACATCATAGGTATGGTCGATCTGGCGCACCCATTTCGCCCCGACACCCTGAACCGCCCGTTTGATCGGGTTCTGCGTGGCCCGGGCCGAATTGTCGGCACGCGACGACAACAGATCCTGCCCGCCCGTTGCTGCTGAATAAAAGTTGTCAACGATCACGATCACGCCGTCATTGTCGTTATAGACCGCGTTGCCGATGGAACTGGTCAGGCCGTTATGCCAAAAACCGCCGTCACCGATGAACGAGATAGAGCGTTTCGTGGCGCCCTTCACATTGAAGGCGGAGCTGGACGCCGGGCCAAGGCCATAGCCCATGGTGGTTGCGCCAATGTCAAACGGCGCATTGATCGAGAACAGATGGCAGCCGATGTCGCTGGCGACGTGATGCTCGCCCAGTTCCTGTTGCACCAGTTTTGTTGCGGCAAAGATGGGCCGCTCCGGGCAGCCGACGCAGAAACCTGGCGGGCGGGCCGGAACATTGCTGGTCAGCTTTTCGTCAAGAAGGACTGGCGGTCCGTTTGGCGCGCGCTTGTCGGCCGACAGCAGATCTCCGGCATGCGCATCAATGAACGCGCGAACCGCGTCCAGCATGATTGTCCCGGTAAGCTCACCGGCATCCGGGAAGAAAGCGTGGCTTTTCCCCTCGATCCGAACAGCTTGACCGGCCTTGTGCAAGATGGCCCGGATATTCTGCTCCAGGTAATCCGGATAGCCTTCTTCGACGATCAGCACTGCATCTTTCGTCGCCGTGAAGGCCAGGATTTCGTCATCAATCAACGGGTAAACGACGTTCATCACATAAAGCGGGATATCCGTCTTTCCGCAGGCGTCCGCCAGCCCCAACCTTTGCAGCGCCCGGATCACACCGTTGTACATCCCGCCCTGCAAGACGATCCCGATACGTTCTCTTTCATCGCCGAAAACCTCGTTCAGCCCCTGTTCGACAATGAATTTCCTGGCGGCCGGCAGCCGCTTGGCAACCTTTTCCTGCTCATGCTTGTAGGACGCAGGCGGCAGGACCACCCGCTCCAGTTCGCGCTGCGGGTTTTCCAATGCCTGGCGAACCGTCATTTCCGGCGGTCGATTGTCCGAGGCAACGAATTCCCCCCGCAAATGGCAGGATCGAATGCGAACCTCCAACATGACCGGTGTGTTCGAGGCTTCGGATAGACGGAACCCATCGCCGACCGCCTTGACGATTGATGGCAGGTTTGGACGCGGGTCCAACAGCCAGATCTGGCTTTTCATGGCGAATGCGTGGCTGCGTTCCTGCATGATCGAGGAACCTTCGCCGTAATCTTCCCCGACGATCACCAACGCGCCGCCCCTGACCCCTCCCGATGCCAGATTCGCCAGGGCATCGGAGGCGACATTGGTCCCGACCGTGGACTTGAAGGTAACCGCACCGCGGATTGGATAGTGCACGGACGCAGCCAACATGGCAGCCGCGGCGGCTTCGGACGCGCTGCTTTCGAAGTGGACTCCAAGTTCGTCCAGAATATCCTGCGCATCCGAAAGCACATCCATCAGGTGGCTGATCGGTGCCCCCTGGTATCCTCCGACGTAACCAACACCGTTTTCCAGCAATGCCTTGGTTATGGCCAGAATGCCTTCGCCCGCGAACACTTCGCCTGCGGATTTTCTAAGGTGTTGAACTTCGGTTTTGAACGATCTTTCGGCCAAGCAATTCGCTCCGGGACTGTATATGATTTTTCATACAATAATTCATGCCGCGCGTCAAAAGAATCATCGGCTAGATCTTGTTCACCCGAATGTTCTCGAGCATTTTCATGAGGATCCGGCGCAATGCCTCCTGGTCGGCGGCTGAAATTCCCTTCATCATCGCCCGATTCTGCTCTTCAATTACCGGGTAGATCTTGCGGTATGTTTCTTCTCCCGCCCTGGTCAGGCGCACCATTCTGATCCGGCTGTCTTGCGCATCAGCATACCGTTCGACCAGTCCTTCGGCTTCCAACCGGTCCAAAGCCCTGCTCATGGTTGGCTGTTCGGCAATCGCATGAACACAAAGATCGTTCACCGAAAGCCCCCCCAGGAGTTTCAGCGATACCAGGATTCGGGTCTTGATGGTGGTCAGACCAACTGCGCCAAGTTCCTTGTGAACGGACTTGTTATACCGGTGCGTAATCCGGTTCAGCAGGTATGAATGCAGGTTTTCAAGAGTTTGCACGCCGGTATGATTTTTCAAGTTACATCCTCGTCGGTAGGTACAGTGCAAGGGATGGCAGGGCCAACAGCAGTGCCAGACGCAATATATCCATCATCCAGAACGGTGTGACACCCCGAAAAATCGTGCCGGTCGATACATTGCCAACGACGCCCTTGAGAACAAAAACATTAAGCCCGACCGGCGGGGTGATCAGGCTGATTTCTGTCACGACAACCACGATGATACCAAACCAGACCGGATCAAATCCAAGCCCGGTCACCAATGGGAAAAAGATCGGGACGGTCAGCAACAGCATCGAGAGGGATTCGAAAACACAGCCCAGTACGATGTAGATCGCAAGAATGATCGCCATGACCATCCAGGGCTTTATGTCAAAGGCCGTGATAACGGCGCGAAGGTCTTCCGGCAAACCTGCCAGATTGACGAAGTTCGAAAATATCCACGCCCCGGTCAGAACCGCAAAAAGCGACGCCGTGGTCAAGGCTGTTTCGCGCAGAACCTGGATGGTGTCTTCAAGTTTCAGCCGGCCACGGGCCAGCGCGATAAGGAACGCCCCCATGGCCCCCATCCCGGCCGCTTCGGTCGGCGAAAAGGACAGGTGCAGCGGCCAGAAATCGAGCACGCCGTAGAGCCCGCCAATGACCAGAAAGAACAACAGCAATACGGCCCACACATTCTTGAGCGCAGTCAATCGACCAGCCCAGTTCGTGCGCGGCCCGGCCGGCCCGGCAGCGGGGTCACGCATGACCGAGAACTTGACCGCAATCAGGTAGAACACGATGCCCAGGAAACCGGGAATGACCCCGGCGATGAACAGTTTTCCGATAGAGGTTTCCGTCAACAATCCGTAGATCACCAGAATGACGGAAGGTGGAATGAGGATCCCCAGCGTTCCCCCGGCGGCAATTGACGCGGTCGACAGCCCGTCAGAATACCCGAACCGACGCATTTCCGGCATGGCAACCTTGGACATGGTGGCGGCGGTGGCCAGCGATGACCCGGATATGGCCGCAAACCCACCGCAGGCAACGATCGTCGCCATCGCCAGACCTCCTCGGAAATGCCCCATGAAAGCGTTGGCGGCTGTATAAAGCTCGCGACTGATCCCGCCCTTGTTGACGAACAATCCCATCAGGATGAACAGGGGAACGACGCTCAGACCATAGTCCTGACTGGTGTCGATCAGAAGCCGCGATACCATTGAAATTGCACCGCGAAAGCTGTTTTCATACATGTAGCCCAGCATGCCCACCAGCCCCATGGCAAAGGCAATCGGCATGCGGAAAAGCGCCAGCGTCAGAACGCAGACAAAACCGATGGCACCTTCAATCATTCAGTCGCTCCAGGTAACGGGGGGCAAGCCCGATCGCCATTGCGCGCATGAACAAGACGATCATCGTGGCGTAGATCATGATTGCAACGAACCAGCTGACATAGAACACGGGAAGGCCCAGGTATTCGGTGACATCACCGTATGATCGCGACCGTTCTGCCAACACGATGACCTTCTGGGCGGGCCACCACAACATGATGGCGCAGGCAATGGTGACCACGGCTTCGGTGGCACGCGCCAGGTGGTAACGGTTCAGGAAACCGTCCAGCAGATCGACTGTGATGTGCTCTCCTTTTCCGGACAAGACGGGCATCACCGAAAAAACGATGATGGCCATCAGAA
Organism: Marinosulfonomonas sp.; assembly: GCA_026989405.1. Lineage (GTDB taxonomy): Bacteria > Pseudomonadota > Alphaproteobacteria > Rhodobacterales > Rhodobacteraceae > JAJRUE01. Next base: position 5,873 of record JALSJL010000491.1, read on the forward strand.
TTCGGGTCAGTTCCGTTACGGCCTGAATCGGCGCATTGAAGGCAGAGCGCAGAACGACGTCGAAAAACGTCATTGTCATCAGGGAAAACAGGGCGACGCTTGAAATGCCGACCAGAAAATTCCGGCTGTGGCGTAAAAGGGCGATGGCAAGCGGCATGAGAAATCCTGGCTTTGGTGGTGAAAGGGGCGGCCAGTCATGGCCGCCCCAGCCATTGGTTAGTTTTTCGCCATTTCCGATTTGACCATTTCATAGGCCGCCTGCGCATCGACACCGGCCGCGGCAAGCTCTGCGAGAACCTTGGCCGTGATATCATCCACAATGCTGGCGAATGCTTCCTGATCCGCCGGCGATGCCACGGTGATCGTGTTGTCCGCGGCCGCTTCGGTTGCGGCGCGACCGGCAGCGTCGGATTCGTCCCAGACAGCACCCATCATGCGACTTGCGGGTTCGCCGAACACCTTGTCTTCGAGGGCCTTCCGAATGTCTTCGGGAAGCCCGTCAAATGTTTCCTGATTCATGATGATGGCAAATGAGCCGCGATAGAACCCGCCAGGCATTTCGAACACGTTCCTGGCCACTTCGGTCAGCTTGAAACCAATCCGGCTTTCAAACGGGATAAAGACGCCATCGGCGGCCCCCGAGGCCAGGGTTTCATAGACTTTCGGTGCCGGAACGCGAATGCCGACCACACCCAGTGCCGCTCCGACGTCACCGGCCACACCGCCACCAATGCGCATTTTCAGGCCACTGATGTCTGCCAGTGAGCCGATTTGCTTGTTGGAATGGGCCTGCCCCGGGCCATGGACATTCAAGGCAATGACCTTGACCCCGCGATGCTCGTCAAGCGCGGCCAGGTATTTCTCATATACGCGCCAATAGGCGACCGATGCCGCTTCGGCGCTCCCTTCATAGCCAGGCAATTCGATCAGTTTGGTGCCAACAAACCTTCCGGGCTGATAGCCGTGGAAAATGATGCTGATGTCGGCCGCGCCATCGGTGATCAGATCCATCTGCGCCGGAGGCGGCGCCAGCCCGAACTTCAGCTCGCCGGTGACTTCGCCATTCGTGGCCTTTTCCATCATGTCGATCAACCCTTCAAACATGCCGGTGTTGATACGATGCTGTGGGGGTAGCCAGGTTGAAATCGTCAATTTGGTTTCGGCCAGTGCACCGGAACTGAGCGCTGCAAGTGACACGGCGACCGCCGATATCAGTCTGGTTATTCCATTCATTTCGGTTTCCTCCAGGGTTGAACACCGATAATCATATGAATAATCATACGAAAAGCCATCGGAAAATTTTCGCGGCAGATAATCCCGGGCGAATGCAGCCCGTTGCCGAATGGAAAGAGCAAGGAAACCCAATGACACCAGAAACCGTATTGGCCGCAGCATCCAGCGCGATGCCTGCCGCATTGGACCGCCTTTTTGCCCTGCTGCGCATCCCCAGCATTTCCACCGACCCGGCCCACGATGCCGATTGCCGTGCCGCAGCCGACTGGCTGGTGCGTGACCTGCAGAGCATCGGGTTTGACGCTGGCCGTCGTGACACGACCGGGCACCCGATGGTGGTGGCGCATCATGATGGTGATGGGCCGCACATCCTGTTTTATGGCCACTATGATGTGCAGCCGGTTGATCCGCTCGATCTCTGGCACAGCGATCCGTTCGATCCGCAAATCGAGGATACGCCGAACGGCAAGGTGATCCGGGCGCGTGGGGCTTCGGACGACAAGGGGCAGTTGATGACCTTTGTCGAGGCCTGCCGGCTGTTGAAATCCGAAACCGGCACCCTGCCCTGCAAGATCACCATTCTGTTCGAGGGCGAAGAAGAAAGCGGCTCGCCTTCGCTGGTGCCGTTCCTGCAGGAAAACGCCGATGAACTGCGCGCGGAATACGCCTTTGTCTGCGACA
>JALSJL010000492.1 GCA_026989405.1 Marinosulfonomonas sp.
ACCGGCGACACACCGGCCTCCAGCGGAAAGCGACGCAGCATCGACGCGCAAAATGAATGGATGGTCTGGATGCGCAGGCCGCCCGGCGTTTCGATGGCGCGCGCAAACAACGTCCGCGCGAACTCAAGCCCGCCATCAGAGGGCAGCGTGGCACCCAGTTCTGACAGTTCTCGCTCCAGACGCTCATCGGGCAGCATGGACCAGGTGCCAAGCTGCCTGAACAGCCTGTTCTGCATCTCGCTTGCGGCGGCCTTGGTGTAGGTCAGACACAGGATGTTTTGCGGTGAAACGCCCTGAAGCAACAGCCGCGCCACGCGGTTGGTCAACACCCGGGTCTTGCCCGAGCCGGCATTGGCCGCAAGCCAGGTGCACGCCGTCGGATCGGCCGAGCGGATCTGGGCGCGCGTTGCGTCGTCGATCGTCATGCGCCCACCCGAATTGATACCGCGCCGTCGCTGTCATCCCACTCGCCATGGCGCGCCAGGTGGTCGTAGTCGCCGGAAAAGCGCAGTTTGGCAACCGCCCGCCGGGCAAGATACCCCTGGTCTGGATCGTGATAGGCAACCAGCAAGCGCCGCAGTTCATCGGTTACAGTGTCGGTGTGGCCGGGTTCAAGCGTAACCGTGTTCACTTTCGGCTGAGCGCCCAGCCCGATATGCGCGACCTGTCTGACGGTGCCTGCGGCGAGGTTTTCAAACCCGCCGCGCTCCAGCATGGCAGCTTCGAGAAACAGCTGCTTGTCGAAATACTTCATCTCTTTTTCGGTTGGCAGGCTTCCGGTCTTGTAGTCGTAGATCGCATATCCACCCGAGCCAAGCGCGTCGATCCGGTCGGCGCGTGCCGTCAGGGTGAACCCGATGTCGTTCAGCGTCATGGCGCCCCGGCACTCCCAGGCAACCGGCCGGGCAATCGCCTGTCGCGCGGCCTCGTCGGTCAGCAGTTTTTCGGAAATCCGGTCAAGCTTGGCGCGCCACAAGATGCGCGCGGCGGGCCATGGTGCCTTTTCTTCAAGAATGCGATCGGTGATGTCCATCAGGCAGCGACGGGCAGCGGCGAGGTCCGAAAAATCGTCGAAATCCTTGATGAAATGTTCCATCACCTCGTGCAGGATCGAGCCGCGCAGCGGTGCGCTTGGGCCGGGCTTGAGCGGATCAAGCCGAGAGATGCGCAGGATGTGGCGCGCATAGATCGCGTAAGGGTCGCGGATCAGCCGGGTTATCGCGGTAACCGAAAGCCTGTCGGGGCGTGCATGGGTTGGCGGGCAGGGTGCCGGACGCGGTTCAGGGGCAACCGGGCGATCGGGCGTTTCAAGCGCTTTGGCGAGCTCTACCCAGTATTGCCCCCGCTGCCGCATGGCTGCCAGTTCATCGCCCGTTTCCGGCGAAATTCCCTGCAGCAGGTTGGTCAGCCGGTTCAACCACCGAGACGGCACGGTTTCCGAATCTTCGTCGCGCAGCGAGCGGCTGAGAACCACCGTCCTGGCGGCGATGGCCTGTTGAAAATCGTGGGCGGCAAGCCCGATACGGCGTTCCGGCAACAGCAGGCCGGCCTTGCGGCGCATCTCGCGGTTCAGCCACGGATCGGGGCCCGGAAGTTCGGGCCATACGCCATCGTTCAGGCCGCCAAGAATGACAAGCTCCGCGCCCTGCACGCGGGCCTCCAACGTGCCCCAGATCATGATGTTCGGGTGCGGCAAAACCGGATCGCGCGACTCGCTGCGGTCAAGAATGGCCCGGAACAGAGACGCATATTCGCTTGCTCTGACCTGCCCGCCGTATTGCGCAACTTCGGATATTTCCGCAATGGCGCGCTCGGCTTCAGCGCCGGCGGCGCTTTCCCACAGGGGGCCAGAGGTTTCGCCCTGAGGCCCGGCCACCAGGCGTTTGACCAGCTCGACATGGCGGGCGAAATAGGTGGCGAACGGCAGGGTGCCGGTAACGTCCAGCCCGACCAGAACCCCGCTGATCCAGTCTGCCCATTCGGCGCAGCCGCCATCCGTATCCTGCCGCGCAGCCCATGCCCGCAAGGCGTCCGGGTTCGGGAAGGCGGGGCCGTTCCTGCGAAATTCAAGCTCCAGATTCCTGGTTCTGCGCAGATGTTCGGGACGCGCCGACGTGCCGGCGCACACCAGGGGATGTTTAAGCAGAATGATCAGCTCATCGGCAGCCAGCCTGCGCCCGAAAGCGTCACAAACATGGCGAAACAGCCGGCCCGGTGCCGTTTGGCCAAGCGGCTCTCCGGCACTGACATCAGGCTCGATACCCCAGCGGTCGAGCGCTGCGTGCACCCGCCGGGTCAGCGTCCGGTCCGGTGTGACCAGCGCAGCGGTGGTTCCGTCTTGCGCAGCTTTTCGCAAGATCAGGGCGATTGCCGCGGCCTCGTTCCTTGGAGATGCGGCCTCAAGCAGGCTCATTCCGGCGGTTGCCGCGCCAATGCCTGAAAGGGCAGGGCCCTCACTCATCCATTGGCTTGTCACAGGCGCAGGGCGCAGCGCCAGCGACACCAGCTTGTTGCGTTCGCGGACGTCTGGCGTCACATCGCCTGACCATGGCCGAACGTCCTGCGGCGACAGATCAAGCGCCGACATCAGCCGGCGAAAGCGATATTGGGGGTGGTCCTCGGCGGCATGGGTTCTGTCCAGCATGTCCCAGACCGGTGTCGGAAGATCAAAGTCAAACCCCGGCAGCACCACCGCGCCCTGCGGAAGAGCCGCGATTGCGTGCATCAGCAGGGCCGTGGTGCCGCGCGACCCGGTCGAGCCGGCCATGATGATCGGGTGAGCGGGCGGCGCCGCGCGCCATGTTTCTGCAAGGTGCTCGACCACACCGCGCTGGCGCAAAGCTGCGTCGGTTGCAGGTGCGTTTTGCGCATCCAGGAACCGGGTTGCGATTTCAAGAAACCTGAGGCTGCGCTGCCAGTGGCCGGACCGGTCCGCGACATCGAGATTCAGAAGTGTCTCCGGCAGAACTGCCTCATCGTGAAGCTCGGCCACGAGCAGCGCCAGACTGTCGGCCAGATCAAACAGCGCGGCGCGCGGGGCGAGGTCCGGCTCCTGGTCAAGCAGTTGCGAGATGAGTTGAGCAAGTTCCAGCCGGATGCGCAGCGGTGACGCCGGTGGCGCAAGATCAATGGCAAGCGGATCGTCTGCAAGCTCTGTCACCAGGCGCACACGCGGCAACAGGCGCGCGGGCCCTTCGTGAAAAAGTTGCAGGATGCGCCGCCGCATGCGTTGCGTGTTCACGATCAGCTCCACGCGGGCCAAAGCCTCGGGCGGCTTGTCGGCCATGCGAGAGACAAGTCCCTCAACCAGTCTCCTGGGGAAGTCCGCGCCCGGCGGGCAAGCAAAAACGCGGGGGGTTGCGCTGGGTTCAAACATCGGTGCCACTGTGGCAATTCATCGCCCGATTGCAAAGCCCCGATTGGCCCGGCACCGCCGGTTCACGTGGTTCTCAGGCTGCCTGTCGCCTGTCGCAGCGTTTTTTCCCAGCGCCCTTTCGGGCCGCGAACCTGAACGGTGCGCCGTTGCGGATCACGCCCGATTTCGAAAGCCAGTGTCAGGGCGTGGTCTGGTCGAAAAGGTCCAAGCGCTTCGGGCCATTCTACCAGACAGACGGCGGTTTCGAATGCTTCGTCCAGACCCAGCTCGAGGTATTCGGCCGGGTCTGACAGCCGATACAGGTCAGCGTGCCAGATTTCACAGATTCTGTCATCGTAGGTCTGGATCAGGGTGTATGTGGGCGAGGGCACGTCTTCATCAACTCCGGCCGATGCCAGCCGCGCCTTGATGAGCGATCTTGCGAAATGGGTTTTGCCGGCCCCTATTTCGCCTTCCAGCAACAGCACGTCGCCTGGCCCCAGCAGCGGTGCAAGCGCAGCACCAAAGGCGGCAGTTTCATTCTCGGTCGCAAAAGACAGGGTGTGGTGCAGCATATCAGGCATGCGCCAAATTCATACGCGACATCCCGCAAGCCGCAAGCCCGATCAGGCCGAAGCCGGTTCTGCGCCCAGGTTCAACCGTCGCACAGGTTGTTCCTGCTGGTCTGGTGGCTCCTGCTGACCTGTCGTCCGGGATGGCTCTGTCGGTCGGAATGTTGCCATGGTTGATCCACCCGCGACGGGTTTGAACGTGCATTCAACCGCTCGCCCGTCAAGCATGCGCACCGTTGCTGTCCACTCTGATCTTGCGCCGGGCGTTGAAATGAACTCGCGAACATCGCCCCATACCGGAGACGGAACGCAGCTTTCGCCCCACAGCCTAGTCGCATCGATGATCCCGAACTGACCGAGGATCGTGGGTTCGGGGGCGGCCCAAAGGTCATTGTATGCCTTGTTTGACATGGTTAACGCGCCGGCAGGTGAAAACACGACGATGGCCTCGTCCAGGGCGTCAAGCACGGCTTGCCCGGTTTCCAGTTCGGCACGAAACCTGCGGGTCAGCGAAATCTCGGCGCTGATGTCTTCAAACAGAAAGGCAAGCGCGCCATCCGGGTGCGGCCGCCCGACAACCCGGTAGGTGCTGCCATTGGCCAGCGTCCAGATTTCCTCATAGGTTCCGTTGATGGCCTCTGTTTCAAGCTCCTGAAATTGTTGAATCCAGGATTTGTAGTCTTTCGGTTCGGGCAGCATCTTCTTTTCCCGCAGCCTGTTCAGAACCGCATGCAGCGTCGGGCGCGACGACAGGAAGTCGGCCGGAAGCGATGTCAGATCCATGAGCGCCGGGTTGAACAGCGTCAGCCGCCGTTGTTTGTCAAATACCGCCAGACCAACAGTCAGGTGCGCAAATGTTTTTGTAAGGGTCTGAACAAAATCGCGCAGCGCGGTTTCCGCCTTTACGACCTTGTCTGCCGAGACGGCCATGAACAGGCTTTCGTTGTGCATCCGGACCTCGAAACACTCGAACCAGCGACTTTCCGCTTCGCCGGCGATGCGTGTTTCGATCCGCAACGATGTGACGGGTTTACTGTCCGACCCCGTGTTGGCCAGATCAAAGACCCGCGCCGGTGGCCAGGGCGGAGTATCGGGGTGGGGCGCGTTTTTCTGTGCGAGGTCCAGATAGGCATTGTTGGCCCAGGTGATTGTTCCGTCCGGGCGCTGGGCCCAGACAAGAAACGGTGCAGACCGCGCGGTTTCGCGCAGTGTTTCCAACTCGGTCTCCATCGCGCGGTAGTCGGGAAGCTCCAGCGAGACTTTCTCTTCCGGGGGTGCGGTTGGCGTTATGGAGATGCGAATGAGGCCGGATTTCCACTCTGCGGTCAGTTGCAGGCGCCCATCGGTCGACCGGAGTTGCGTGCGGCCCACATCCGGCAATTCGTGCAGGCACTGGTCAAGCCCCTCGAACCGTCTGGAATGAGCGGACAGAAATCTGTGCCAATCAGACTGAAGCCCCGGCTCGGCGGCAAGGGCATCGGCGGCACCGGGGGTGGCATCAATAAGGTCTTCGGCGTCGAACAGAAAAACCTCACGATCATCGTGCGGTCCCTGAAAGATTGTCGCCCTCCGGGCGCGGCGGCCTTCAAGCCGGGCCAGCAACCACAGCGCTGCTGCGGCGAGCAGGAATGAAGTCAAGAGCAGCGCACCGATCTGAAGCAGACTCGTCAAGGACATTTGCTGAAACTTCCCAATGTGAATCGTCTGCCCCAAGGTCATTCACAAGGATTAACGCCGGGTTAACCAAGTGTGGCCAACGGGTCGCGGGTGGTCGTGGTGGGGCAGAGGGGCGCTCAGACCGCAATCGGCTTGTTTGTTCCCAGACCCTCACCGAGTTCGTTTTCCGGAACGCAAAGTTCGAACCGCGACCAGACAATCTCGACGATTGCGCCGCATTTTTTCCCGGGTTCCGGCCTGAGCGAATAGGAATCATGGGCGTTGGCGAAGGTCAGCTCGGCGCCGGAACGCTCCAACAGCGTTTTGGCGATGAACAGCCCCAGCCCCATGCCCTGATACTCGGGCCTGGCGTCCTGATCGGAGGGCCGCGAATTGAACGTCACAAAAGGATCGCCAATGCGGCCGATGACGTGCTGCGAAAACCCACGGCCATCGTCAATGATGCGAATCGAGACACGATCATCGGTGCAGTTAGAGTCGATCCAGACCGTCGATTCGGCGAAGTCGACGGCGTTCTGGATCAGGTTTCGAAGCCCATGGATAATCTCGGGCCGGCGCCAGACGATCGGGCGCGGGTTGAGCCCGCAGGTTTCCGGGTCGGGCGAGAAAATGACCCTGGTGCCCCGGTCGACATGCGGCTGAGCGGCTTCTTGCAGCAGCGCACACAATGGGGTCTGCCGCAAATGCAGATCTTCCTTGCCGGCCTGCCCCATCGATCGAAGAATATCGCGGCAGCGGTCCGCCTGTTCACGAATGAGCAAGGCGTCGTCGCGCAGGTCGGGATGGCGGCCCAGTTCTTCGGCCAGTTCGCTGCTTGCCAGCTTGATGGTTGCAAGCGGTGTCCCCAGCTCATGGGCGGTTGCGGCGACCACACCGGCAAGATCGGCAATTTTCTGTTCGCGCGCCAGGGCCATCTGCGCCGCCAGAAGCGCTTGCGACATGGAATTGACTTCGCTGGTCACGCGCTGGGCATACGCCCCCAGAAAACCGATGCCGATCACGATCGCCAGCCAGAACCCGAACACGAAGATGGGCGGCATCCGCAGCTGGACCCCTTCTGCCGTGTGCAGCGGGACATGAAAAAAGGTCACCAGCGTGATCAGGGTGACCGCCACGAAGCTGACCAGAACGGTCGATCGCGCCGGCAGCGTTGTCGCCGCGATCGTCACGGGCACCAGTATCAGAAGGGCAAACGGGTTGTGCAGCCCGCCGGTCAGAAAGAGCAAGGCGGCCAATTGCGCGACGTCAAACAGCAGCATCAACAGGATTTCGGCTTCCGAAAGGCGCTTGTTTTCCGGGAATACGAATATCGCGATGAGGTTTGCGACGACCGAGGCACCCACCACCATGAAGCTGAGCCCAAGGTTCACATCAAGACCGAAGTATCTGTTCGCAACCAGTATCGCGGCCAGCTGGCCGGAGATTGCGATCCAGCGCAGGATGGCCAGCGTGCGCAACCGCACCCAGTTGCTGCGGCGGTGCTCGTTCAGCAGTCCGGCAAATCTGGCCTGCATGTTCTGCGCCCCCTGGTTGCGTCAAGATCGCCCCTTGTTAGTCCTGCGCAATCGGGGGATCAATGGCCCGAACCCGATGTTGAATGGAGTTCGCAATGAATGGAAACTCGAAAACGCTGATCATTGGCGCAATTCTGGGGCTGGCCCTGGCGGGTGCGGCCATGTGGTGGCAGCGCGCCGGAAGCGGAGACGACAGATTTGCCCAATGCAGAACCTCGACGATTGCCGGCGGCACGGCGGCCATTGGCGGCGCCTTCGAACTGGTCGATGAAACCGGCCGGACAGTGACAGACGCCGACGTCTTCGACCGCCCGTCTCTTGTCTATTTCGGCTACACGTTTTGCCCTGATGTCTGCCCGCTTGATGCGGCCCGCAATGCCGAGGCCGTCGATATCCTGAAATCGCGCGGCTACGATGTCAGACCTGTCTTCATTTCCATCGACCCGGCACGCGACACGCCCGAAGTGCTCGCTGAATTCACCGACTATCTGCACCCCGACATGCTGGGCCTGACCGGAACGCCCGAGCAGGTGAAGGCAGCCTCGCAAGCTTACAAGACATACTTCCGCAAACAGGAAGGCGACGACGAATACTACCTGATGGACCATT
>JALSJL010000493.1 GCA_026989405.1 Marinosulfonomonas sp.
CACTCAGTTCCAAAATACGTTTCACCATGGCTGCACGCGACATATCAGCCGTGTTCGACACTGCTGGCATCGAACCCCCGCAACCAAAATCCACAGTAATATCAAATGGTTAGATTCCTGCCGTTTTGGCCGCGCACTGGCGTGGCCGATTTTGGAAGCATAGTGGAAGCAAGAGGGCGCTAAGTTCTTCATAATGCTTCGAAAAGCGCATCTTTTTGATTGCCTTGCGGTATTGGCCCGCGTTCGCTCCCGAGGCAGTTTATTACTAGTCGTTGAAGGTTTTCCTTGTGATTTTGTTGTGTACCCCCAAGATCCAGCGTCGCCACGATCAGTTTTTCGCCCGCGCCCTTTGCGGCAATCGAATACGAATGGCAAATCGGGGCGGCAGGCAAGCCGGCATGGTGCGGATAAAGAAGCATGACCTTCGGGCAGTCATATAACCTGCCGTAGGCCATCATCTGGTACACGTCTGCCTGGCTGACCCCCTGCTTCGGATCGTCGATCCTTGCGGTCATTCGCTTCCATTTTGTGTCAATAATCAGCGCGATTTCCCCGCCTCGTCGAATTATGAGGTCCGGGCGGGTCCGGAAACGACCAATTTCGCCCTCGTAGAGGCAATCGCGATGGCCCCCTTGAGACGAAACACGCAATCTCGTGCCGGCCAGTGCACGTGACAGGATACGTTCCACATATTTTTCAAACAGCACGTTCATCTCGAAAAGGAGCGCGTGCCCTTCGATATTGCCCGCGCTCGTCTGTTGATGGCGATCGACAAGAAACAGACGGGCAAACGAAAGAAGATCCCGCCAGCGCCGGTTCGTCCGGTCGAGGACGATCCGGTCCCACCGAAGTGCGTTTGGGGGGGCCTCTGTGACGTCTGCATAGAAGAAACTTAACTCGCGCAGCGCCCGCTGGTTATCGGGCGCGGAGGCAAGGCGCGAAAGCTTGCCGACAGCTGCACGCATGACCTGGTTCAGTGCAATGTCGGGCGACAGGGCATCGAAACGGCACGCGAGTTTCTGCGGCGAGACCGCGAGCGTGGAGAATTGCCGTGTTACGTCCAAGCGCCCCCTGAGCGCAGGCAGATCTTCTTCATGTTCAAGATAATGGCGGGGCATTCCCTGGCGCACCGCATCTGCAAGCTTTTCGCAGAACAGCCGGATCAGAAGTTCGAGCACGGTTTCCCGCTGCCAGCCGAGTTGCGTCATCAATCCGGCTTCGATGGGCAAATCGTACGTGATGGCGAGCATATGGATGAGTCGGGAACGCAGCGTCGCATCCGAAACATTGTTTTCGCCTCGCCCTTCGATCTTGGGGAGAATCTCAAGCTGGCAGTCCGGGGTTGCGATGACACCTACGACTCCACGTGCGCGAAGACCTTTGCGCCGGTGCTCCAGAACACTCTCGCCTCCGCGACCCGAAAAGACCGAGGCCCGCGCGACTGAGGCGAGACGCTCCGCCTGCCTTTCGGGGATCTCGTTTTCGCCGGGCCCGTGGCTAATGTGCTCCCATTCGCGGATTGTTCGGCGGATCATGCCCCGACCAACCTGCTGTAGTCGAAACCTTCATCTTCCGACCGGACTTCCCAACGGAACCTGGGAGCGGCGTCGCCATCGTCGAGACCGGGTGGTGCCTTCAGGACCGAGCGTTTGAGAAAGCCGCCCTTGATCTGGCCGTCGTGAGGCTCCAGGTCACCGAGCACCGCCGCGATCTTGGCCCAATCTTCGAAGAAGTATTCGGCCAGCAGCGGGATGACCTTGTGGCGCATAACTTCATCCACGTCGCCCCTGCTGTCGCAGTTGATGAAATATGCATGACCAATCTGATGTTCGCGGTCATAGAGATACTCGATCCGCTCGTTGATCGTGGAAAGAAGTCGAGGCAGGTTGATCCCGCACCTCCGGGCGGCGTCCTCGAGCACCGATCCATCGGGCATCAATTCGCGGAAGGTAAAGCGGCGCCTGAGGGCTGTATCGAGAAGTGCGATCGAGCGATCGGCGGTGTTCATGGTCCCGATGATGTGCAGGTTTGCCGGTACGCCGAAAAGCCGTTTGGAATAGGGCAGGGTCAGCCGGATCTCGTTTTCCCGCCCAATCCGCTTGTCGGGCTCCAGAAGCGTGATCAACTCGCCGAACACCTTTGAGATGTTCGCGCGGTTGATCTCGTCGATAATGAGGACGTGGGGGCGGCCGGGTGGCTGGTTGCACAGGACCGCCTCGCCGAAAACGAGCCTATCCAGAGCTTCCCAGTTCAATGCGCCCTCGTTCAGCGTGTAGGCAGGATGGAATGAGGTAAAATCGGCAGCATAAATAGGCGCGCGGTCAACGCCGTCAGGATCGCTCCACAACCATTCGACCGGTCGCAGGTGTCGGGCGGAGCCTGCGCCTTGGGCAGGCTGGAACCGGTAATCTCCACTTACCCGGCCAAGGGCCACAATGCGGGCCTTGCCGACCGTCAACAGCACATAGTCTCCGGTCTCGGCCCCGGCCCGCCACAGCCAGGTGCCGTAAACAGACGGATGGTTGCCCAGTACCTCAGGGTCATCCTGCTGGCGCCGGTCCTTGATGGCCTGCAAGTCCTCATATTCCGGCGCCGACCAATCGCATTGCCCACCATGAGACCATTCAATCTGGCTTTCCTTTATGGCGCGATCAAACGCTTCGCGCCAATTGCCGCCGGTCAGGCCCAGACGCACGACCTTGCGCCTTCGGTCAAGCCGATTCGGTCGGTTGTCTTCTCCCGGATCCTTCTCGGCCTGTTCGCTGAACCGCTTGAAAATTCCGTCCTCCACCTTGAGGCGAAAACCGGATGCCCCAGGTTCTTCCGCGACAAGGTCCTGATTCTCGATCCCTTGCGTCTCGGGACGAAGACCCTCGACGAACTCCTCGTAACTCATCGACTGGTGGAAGGTAACGAATGCGATGCGGCCGGCGGCCTGAAGCCTCTCGTATATTTCCTTGAGCTTTTCCCGATCTCCTGGGACAGGTTCGCCGCACAGTCGCACGGCCTCGGCTGCGGTGGCAAAGGTCTTGCCTGTGCCGGGCGGGCCGTAAAGGATGAGGTTCATGGGGGGGAAACCCTTCCCTTTCCTGCCGTTGGGCGCGTCCCCTTTACTGGTGCTCTCTTGTCCATCGGTGCTGCCACGTGGTGGAACACCGATCGCTTGAGCGATCGCGGGGGCCAGCTCATAGCGCACGAGTTTACTGCCGCCATAGGTCAGGTAGCTGACCGGCCCGCCTGCAATCTCCTGGATCCGCGATGCGAGTCCGTCGACGAGCATTGCGCGGGCGACATCGGCAATGTCTTCTGATTCGATCGCTTCGTCTGCTGTGTTCCCCAAGCCCTTCGGCTTGATCCGATAAGCCGACATGCCCGTCTTCCGGTTATGGTTCCTTACCGGCTGGTAAGGGGTGCCTGTGACATCGAAGAGCACGAAGGGACGATTCTTGCCGGCCGACGATGTTTCCTCAAGCTTGAAGCGAAACACGGTGGCCGAGCTCTGGTTCGCTCCTATCCGCTCAGGCGCGGGGATCTGTGCCATGTCCTGAAATTTCCGCCCGGCAAGCGCCTGGCAGATGTTCGGCCAGGCCTCATTCAGACCGAGCGCCTTGTTCACGTCGCGGACGAGCACTTCGACGTGGTTACGACCTTCCTCCCGCGCAGGTTTGATGTAGTGCTCGAGGACATATTGTCGTATCCGGTCAGCATCCTTCTCTGCTCCCGGCGGGTCCCCTGCCAGAAACCGGCCGTATTGCCCCAGCCAGCTGCCCCAGTTGGAGAGCCTGTTGTGCGGATTATCGGAATCCGGCATCAGGATCCGGTAATCCTCCCCACCATCTCGGGCGTCCTCGCGCATTTTTCGAAGGCGTTCGCGAAGCGTTTCGAACCTGTCGGCTTCCCATGCTTCTTCGAGATCCCGATAAGGCATGCCGAGGGCGGCAAGGTTCCGCTCGATGGTGCGGACAGCATAGGTTCGTGAATTACGCCCAGCTTCCGTTTGAGCGCCTCCCTGTTCGAGCCAAGCCTTGAATTCGTGCTCTTTCATGATTCACTGCTCTTGATTTCTTTGGGAAATTTAATCCGTTGGGTTTCGTTGGATGTAGTTTGCCAACATCGAGGCTTCTGCATTGACGTCAAAGCTGTTCCGTCCCCTGGCTGAGAATGCTCAGGTAATCGCCATAAACGAACATTCGGCCGCGCTGTTTTCCGGTCACTTCCCGCACGATTCCGAGATCCTGTAGGTGCTGGATGGATTTTGCAATGGTCGGAGATGAAATGTTCAGCCGTTGCGCTGCCGCAGGGATGCCGATAATCGGCTTCTGCTGAAGCAGCTGGTGGACCCGAAGCGCGGATGCGGCGGGGCGGCCGAGTTCTTCGATCCGATGTCGATCAGCTTCGAACAGGGCGAGGATCTCGCGCGCTGCCTCGGACGCTTGCAGGGATGTCTCCTCAATGCCTTCGAGGAAGAACTCCAGCCAGGTTTCCCAGTCACCTTTTTCTCTGACCTGTTGAAGCAGGTCATAGTACTGGCGCCGGTGGGTCTTGAAGTAGAGGCTGAGATAAACGATCGGCTCCTTCAGGATCCCCTGTGCGCAAAGCAGGAAGGTGATCAGCAGCCTTCCGAGACGTCCATTTCCATCAAGAAACGGATGGATCGTTTCAAACTGGACGTGGACGAGCCCGGCCTTGATGAGGGTCGGTATTTCTGGCGTGTCGGCATGAATGAACGATTCAAGGTCCGACATCAGATCCAGGATGCGATCGGGCGGAGGCGGGACGAAGAGCGCATTTCCAGGCCTTGTTCCTCCGATCCAGTTTTGTGAGCGCCGGAATTCGCCTGGCTGCTTCGTACTCCCCCGGCCTTTCTCCAGAAGGATGGCGTGGATTTCGCGGATCAGGCGCAGGGAAATGGGGAAGCCCTCGCGGATCCTGTCCAGGCCATGATTCATGGCCGCGACATAGTTGGAAACCTCCTGAACATCATCGATTGGCGCGCCGGGCGCTTCGTCGCTTTCGAACAATAGAAGCTCTGAGAGCGACGACTGGGTGCCCTCGATCTGGGACGACAGCAAAGCCTCTTTGCGTACATACATGTAGAGGAACAACGGTGTGTCCGGGAGGATGGAAGTTACACCGTCGAGCCGGCCGATCGCTCGGTTTGCTTTTTCGAGCAACCGGTAGAGCCGTTCCATCCGGATTGGCGGGGTCGGCGGCAGCGGTGGCGGTACGAACGCTTCGGCGCGCTCACCTGCCGTCGAGATGACCACATGCTGACCGAGGCGTGATGGATCCGGTGTTACCGCCATGGTTGAAAAAGGATCCTTTCCTTGGCAAACAGGGTAAGAAAGGATATCGCGTATTCCTTTCCTTACCACAATTCTTACGAAAGGTTCCTTTCTGTGTCGAGCACTCATTCACGCTGCCTTCAGCGCGCCCAGCGCGGACTGGCTTTCTAGGCCGGTGATTCAATGGGTCATCAACGCCTTGGCAAGCTCCCAGCCTATCGCAATCTGCCGGATATCGTCAGGTACCTGGTGACAGGTGGCACGCCAACTGCCGACCTGGTCGAGCAAGTAACTGAAGTTGGTCAGGATTCTCTTAAGCGCGCGCTGAAGGATCCGGTGTTTGTCGAAGCGCTGTGGTTGCTTATTCAGTTGCCACAAGCAGCTGCCTCCAGGGATTTTGCGGCCGCACTCGCCGATATCGGCATGGGAGCGAAGGCGCCGGCGTCAATATCGGAACTCTTGGTCGCCTATGACAAAGCCCTCGAACGTGTCCAACGCCGATTGCATGCCGACGCGACAGATTTAGGCGAAATCTCCCGAAGAGCCGCTCTCGCCGCGCTTGGGAACGCCGTTCAATCTGGCATGCCATTGTGGTCTCCGACGCCTGCCGATGTCCAGGCTTCGGTCGCCGCGTTGAGGTCGCCGGAGAAATTTGGGGCGCTTGCGCATCAGTTTCATGCAAACTTCGTCGAGCGTGTGATCCACTACTATGTGGACCGAAACCTTCACAAGATCGTGGGCGCCGACAGGGTTGCACGGTCTGTGTACGATCTTGAAACCCATGATGCTGCGATACGTCGCCATTGCTACGAGGCGGCGCTGATCATGCGCACCTTCGCCAGGGACTGGCTCGGCAAGAATGTTTATCGAGACGGCAAGGAAATCGGGAGAGAGGATGCGCGCCGTTTCTCGGCTTATGCCGCGAAAAAGATCGGGATCGAATTGGAAAAAAGAAAGGGGCCGAATTGAAACAGTACGTGATTGAATGCGGTGTTGCGGTTCCCTCTGATAGCAACGCCATTGTTTTGAATGTGGCTGATCCCGGCAAGAACGTGAATCTGCGGATCGATTACATCAGCAGGTCAATGCTCGGGAATGTTCCCGAGCTTCTGATCGACCTGCTCGAAGTGGCGGCTTACGTCTATTGTGCGGATCAACGCCTTACTCGAGGTTCCCCGAAATTGACGAACTTCGGACAAGACTGGCGGCGAAGCCTGAGCTTCACGATTCCGGTTCGATATCCAGAGGTTTGGCAAAGCCCAACGGTAACGGAAACACTTGCCGAAACGCTCGGTTTTCTGTCCGACGACAGCTACGAATTCAATTTTCGCCGGGCCGAGGGGCCGTTTCAGCCGCGCGAGCTGTATTTCCCCGAGCTTATCGATGTATCGCAGGAATCGGACGAAGTGGCCCTGTTCTCCGGCGGCGTTGATTCCTTTGCAGGTGCTCTCAACGACATTGTCACATTGGAAAAATCAGTCACGCTGGTCGGGCACCATTCATCGTCGAAAGTCCGGAACACTCAGGAAGCTTTGATTCAGGAACTGAAGCAGCGCGGATTCGCACGCCGCGTTTCCTACGTCCCCGTATGGGTCTCCAACGAAAACGCACGCGCGGCAGAATACACCCAGCGTACGCGCTCGTTCCTGTTTGCCAGCCTTGGGTTGGTCATTGCGCAGATGTCGGGCAAGAACCGATTCAGTTTCTATGAGAACGGTGTTGTCAGCATCAACCCACCGCTGGCAGGCGACGTTATTGGTGGCCGTGCCACCCGCACCACGCATCCACGGGTGCTTCGGGGCTTCGGGGCTTCGAGGCACTTTTTTCGGAGCTTCTTGATTGCCAGGTCGAGATCCAGACTCCTCTTCAGTGGCTGACCAAGATGGAGGTCACACAGAAGATTGCGGAAGCAGGCATGGCAGACATGCTTTCCTCGACCGTGAGCTGTACGAGGACGCGAGAAATGACGGCAAAGCAGAAGCATTGCGGGCTTTGTTCGCAATGCATCGACAGGCGCTTTGCTGTCCTCGCTGCCGGCCTGGGTGAATACGAACCCCCCGAAAACTACAAGCGAGATCTCCTGCTCGGGGACCGGAGCGCCGACGACAATCTGCGTATGGCGCTGAGTTACGTTTCATTTTTTCGCAAGATTGGCGCGATGTCGAAAGAGCGATTCCTCGTGGATCTTCCCGAAGTCGTCTCGGCGTTGGACAATTATCACGGCCCATCTGCCGATGAGGCCGCATCCAGGCTCTTTGACCTGTTCCAACGGCAAGCACGCTCTGTGGAAAAAGTCATCACCGAGGCCGTCCAGGAACATGCGGACCGATTGTACAAGGGTACGGTTCCGCCCGGATCACTTCTTGCAGCCTGTTTCAACCGAGATCGCGTCGAGATCGCAC
>JALSJL010000494.1 GCA_026989405.1 Marinosulfonomonas sp.
TGATCGTAAACCTCTTCCTGCGTGAATTTTGGCAGAAAACCGAAGGTTTCCAACGTCGCCTTGGTTTGGTAGTCGCCTGTTTGTGCGGAATTCATGGTCATAACGTTTTCCTCGAAATTTGCTGTTTGGTACACAAAACCGGTTCAGTCTCTGGGCATCAGCCCACATCGAGCTTGTCGACGGTATCAAATTCAAATTTGATTTCTTTCCAGGTTTCCATCGCAATTGCGAGTTCGGGGCTGTTCTTGGCCGCTTCGGTAAGAATGTCACGCGCCTCTTTTTCGAGTTCACGACCTTCGTTACGCGCTTTCACACATGCTTCGAGCGCAACGCGGTTGGCTGCCGCTCCCGCCGCATTCCCCCACGGATGGCCCTGAGTACCACCACCGAACTGAAGGACGGAGTCATCACCGAAAATGTTCACCAGTGCCGGCATGTGCCAGACGTGGATGCCGCCGGAGGCCACGGCGAACACGCCAGGCATCGAACCCCAGTCCTGATCGAAGAATACTCCCCGGGAACGATCTTCCGGAACGAAGGACTCACGCAATTGGTCGACAAAACCCAGTGTGGCATTGCGGTCGCCTTCGAGTTTTCCGACCACGGTACCCGTATGCAGGTGGTCACCACCCGAGAGGCGCAGGCATTTGGCCAATACCCGGAAGTGAATACCGTGTTTCGGGTGCCGGTCGATCACGGCATGCATCGCCCGGTGGATGTGCAGCAGCATGCCGTTTTTGCGGCACCAGTTTGCCAAACCCGTATTGGCGGTGAAGCCGCCCGTGAGGAAATCGTGCATGATAATCGGGCACCCGACTTCCTTGGCAAACTCGGCCCGCTCATACATTTCTTCCGGTGTTGCGGCGGTCACGTTCAGGTAATGGCCCTTGCGCTCACCGGTTTCACGTTGTGCCTTGTCGATGGCTTCCGCAACGAATTCAAAACGGTCACGCCAGCGCATGAAAGGCTGGGAATTGACGTTTTCATCGTCTTTGGTCAAATCGAGTCCACCACGCAAGCACTCGTAGACTGCGCGACCGTAGTTTTTGGCGGACAGTCCCAGTTTGGGCTTGATGGTACAACCCAGCATCGGACGGCCATACTTGTTCAGGCGGTCACGTTCCACCTGAATGCCTGCGGGCGGACCGCCACAGGTTTTGATGTAGGCAATCGGGAAACGGATGTCTTCCAGGCGCAGATGACGCAAGGCCTTGAAGCCGAAGACGTTGCCCACCAGCGAAGTCAAAACGTTGACGACGGACCCTTCTTCGAACAGATCGATCGGGTAGGCGATGAAAGCATAGAAAGATTCACTGTCACCAGGGACGTCTTCGATACGATAGGCGCGTCCTTTGTAATATTCGAGGTCGGTCAACAGTTCCGACCATACCGTACTCCAGGTCCCCGTTGACGATTCTGCTGCCACTGCCGCGGCAACCTCCTCACGCGGGACGCCCGGCTGACCCGTGCATTTGAAGCACGCAAGCAAATCCGTGTCCAGCGGCACATAATCCGGGGTCCAGTACATGTCACGGTATTCTTTAACGCCTGCATCGTATTGTTTTGAGGCCATTGTCAACTCCTGAATCGATTTTGGATTGATCGAGAAATTAATACTTTATCGTGTTGCGGGGAAGTCTAGAAATCGTTGATGTTTAATACTAATCGATTTTTCTTAATAGTACCATAGACGTATGATTATACATCAACCGCCCAGCGGAAATTTCACTAACAGATTGATATTTATGCCTTTTTACGAGTTTCACAGGGCCGTGGAAGGCTGAACCCAATCATTGCAAAAATTCAGTCATGTTTTGTGGGCATCCTGTCGCCCGAATGCAGGCCCGCAGGGCGGGAAATCCGGGAACAACCCCTCCCCGGATTCCGCTTCGCTTCATCCCGCTACGGGTTGGGGCGCTACATGGATTTCACCGGAATGGTGAAATCCGCAAAGAACGCCACAAATGGCGTTTCGTTCGGCAGACAACCCGTTTCGGCGGAGAACCGTGCCTGTTTTTTGCAACTGTCAGGTAGATCCCATTCTGTCCCCCGCCACTGTTCCCGCCCGAGGGTCGGGGACGGTCTGCGCTTCTCCCCCGACGGCCGATTGGGTTGACGGCAGAAGTGGGCGTCATTGCAAACGGCGGTGCCTCCATGCCCCCATTCCGGCTGTCATCACGATAGCCTGTTGTCCAGTTCCGCAATGGCCAATTTCAATGCCTGCTCGCGATCGGCGACGATATGTTCGGGTTTGACGCTTTTGATCACGCCAAGGTCACGGAGCCGTTCCAGAGGCTGCCCTTCGTGCCCGACCACATAGATGTTGTGGCCTGAGGCCAGCATGTCGTCGATGGCGGATTGCAGCGCCAGCGCAGAAGAAACACCGAGATGAATCACGCGGTTGAGATCGATGATCATCGCCTTGCAATCGGAATAGCTGGCAAGTTTCTTGGTGATCTCCTTGGAGGCGGCAAAATTCATCAGGCCGTCAAGGGTCAGCAGCATGACGTTGTGCCCGGATTCTCGCAGCAATTGTTTTTCACGCTCACTGAGATCGATATCATCTGTCTCGGGATCGCAGGTTGCCTGCACATTGTCCGCCTGAATTTCGGACAGGCGGCTGATGGTAAACACGTTGGCCACAAACAAACCGATACCGACCGCGACGATCAAATCGACGAAAACGGTCAGTCCGATCACGCCATATGTGATGAACGCACCCTTGAGCGAGGCCATGTGTACTCGCCTGAGAAAACTCCAGTCGACAATGTCGAAACCGACCTTGAAGGCAATGCCGGCCAGCACCACCAACGGGATGGTGGCTGTGAGTCCGGTGGCCCAGAGCACGACGATGATCAGAATACCGGCCCTGACCAGTCCCGACAGCGCGGTCTGTGCGCCTGCCTGGATGTTGACCACGGTGCCCATGGTGGCGCCGGCACCCGGCAGTCCCCCGAACAGACCGGAAGCGATATTGCCGACGCCCTGGCCGACCAGTTCCTTGTCGGAATTGTGATGCCCCCCGGTCAGGCTGTCAGCGATCACCGAGGTCAGCAGCGCATCAATGCAACCGAGCAGTCCGAGCACCAGCGCATTGATCATCATGGTTTGCCATTGTTCGGCGCTGAACACGGGCATCTGGAAATCAGGCAGACCGCTTGGAATTTCACCAATGCGGCGAATCGCATCCATATCGAGGAATATCAGTGACAGGACGGTGCCGATCACGAGCGCCACCAGTTGCGGCGGCGAGTATTTTTTGAATCGGGAAGGGAAGAAGAACAGGATGGCAATCGTCAGCAATCCCAGCGCCAGCTCTTCCATGCGAGTACCTGCGACCAGTTCGGACAGATTTTGCAGGATTGCCAAGGTTCCGCCTGACGGATTGGCCTGCCCGAGCAGTGGTCCGATTTGAAGAATGATCAGAATGATGCCAATGCCGGACATGAAACCCGAAACGACGGTGTAGGGCATCAGGGTGACGTATTTGCCCAGGCGCATCAGTCCGAACAAGATCTGGAACATGCCGGCCATGATCACCACGGTGAACGCCATGGCCATACCCTGATCAGGGTTACTGGCAATCAGCGTCGCGATCACTGCGGTAAACACCACGGTCATCGGTCCGGTAGGTTCGGAGATCAGTGTCGGCGAACCACCGAACAGCGCGGCGAACAGCCCGACCAAAATCGCACCGTACAAACCGGCCTCGGCGCCGGCACCCGAAGCCACACCGAACGCCAATGCCATCGGCAGCGCAATCACCGCAGCGGTGACACCACCGAACACGTCGCCGCGCACATTTCTCAGATGAATGGTGTTGAATAACCGTGTGATGTTGGATCGTTGTGTCATGGATGTTGAGGTTGTCTGGTCTTGCACAAAAGTTGCGCGAGATTATCATTTCACCCCGGAGAAAACAACGAAGGACGTGAGTCCCCGCGCCGCTGCCGGGCAGGGCCGGGTTCTTTCTACCAGTGTGGCCGCGCATGGTCATGCCATGCGGGGCTTCAGCGCCAGTCCCCGGCGGACGCTACCGGCACATGTGTGCCCGGGCTAGCGGTAGCGGCGCAAGTACCACCACTCGAAGAAGCGCTTGGCCCAGTGCAGAAACACGCCACCGGGAATCACAAGGCTGCGTCGGGGATTTCGGTAAACAAGAATACCCTTGTCCAGGGAGTCGATGATGCAGATCAGTTCGGTCTTGAAGGTGGCGGTGGCCGGCTGGCCCTGCAGTTCGGCGATGAGGTTGTCGGCGGCCGCCTCGGCCTGCAGATCGGCCATGTGGGCCTGCTTGGGCATCCATTCGGGGCCACTGAAGCTGCCGCTGTCGCCGGCCACGTAGACCCGTTCGTTGTCGGGCACCTTGCAATGGGAATCGGCGCGGAAGAAGCCGCCATCCGAGAGCGGCAGCCCGCTGTCGGCGGCGAAGGCCGGACCGGTGAGGCCCGGCATGAAGATGATCAGATCGGCGTCGAACTCGCCGCCTTCGGTGCGCACCGACTTGTCGGTAAATTCCTGCGGTTTGTGTCCCAGATGGGTCTCGATGCCGCGGCGCTGCATTTCCCTGAGCAGGCCGTCCACGGCCTTCTCGCCCAGTCGCTTGCCCGGCCGCGGTGCGGCGCTGAAGAAGATCAGCTTGAAGCGATCCCGCCGGCCCTGACGGCGCAGGAGGGTGTCGAGTCCGAACAGCACCTCGAACATGGGGCCGCCGCGCATGGCCGCCGGCTCCTTGGGATTGCCGCCGAAGCCCATGGCGATGGTGCCGCCCTCCATCGCCTCGAGCCGATCGCGGATCCGCTCGGCGGCATCGATGCCCTCGCAGATGGTGATGGCATGCTCGATGCCCGGCAGTTTCTTGAGAAAACGCCCCCCGGCGGCGATGATGAGGCCATCGTTGTGCAACACCTCGCCGTCTTCGAGGCGAACTTCCCGACCGCCGGTGCCGATACCCGCCACCCGTCCGCGACGGAAATCGATGTCGTGGCGTTTGAAAAAGCGTTCGAGATCGACGCGCAGATCGGCGCCGCTGCGCATCCGCGAAGGGATCCAGATGAGGCTCGGCAGATAGACCAGTTCCGGTGCCGGGGCAACGAGGGTGATTCGAGCGCTGCGATCCTTCTGGCGCAGGCGGCGGGCAGCGGTAAGGGCGGCGAAACCGGCCCCGATGACGGTGATCTGGTGCATGCAGGCTCTCCCTGGTTGTATGCGGTTCCGGGCGAACGAAACGGTCGGCGATTGTAGCGCATCCGCGCTCGGCGTGGTCAAAACCCGCCCTGGCGCCCGCCTCAGGAACCATCGGCAAAAAGGCCCGGTCAAAAACGGGTTATTGGCATATTATTAAGGTGTGGTAGCCTTGCGGGCCTGCCAGGCAGAATCGGCAGTTTCTTTGTTAAAGCGAGTGAAAACACGCTAGAATCAAACACTTTCAGGGGGTTTCTCAGACAATTCTCAGAAACCGGATCATGTGACGGACAACGGCACGCATGAAAGGAACCTACAGCATCGGCACCGACCTGTCGGCCAGGGTGAGGGGATGACGGCTCTCGCACTCACGGAACGAGGCCAGCGGTTTCTCCTGCGTCTGCGACAGGGGGTTCTCGACCCGGCCAACAACCGGCGCCTCGCCCGGTTCGTGGCGCTGGTGCTGCTCGTGCTGATGGCCTGGACCGCTGCCGGCCTCACCTGGCAATGGCTCACACCTCCACCGCCCTTGCCCGAGGCCGGATCCGTCGCGCCGGCTCGCACCCCGCCCAGCGAGGACGCAGTGCCGATTCGGGAACTGGTCTCCGCCCACCTGTTCGGCAAGGCCAGTGTGACGCCGGTGCCCGTAAAAGGCCCCATCGTGGCACCTGAAACCCGCCTGAGCCTGTCGCTGCACGGCCTCTTCGCCTCGGACGATCCGGCGCTGGCGCTGGCCATCATCGCCGCAAAGGGCGGTCGGGATCGTGCCTACCGGCGCGGTGATACCCTGCCTGGCGGCGCCACCCTGCACGAAATCTACCCCGACCGGGTCATCCTCTCCCGCAACGGCCAGCTCGAAACCCTCCGGCTCAAGCGCAAGCACGGCACGGCGACGCTGGACAAGGCTGCAGCCCCCCTGACCGACAGGCTGCCCGCCGGCCGGCAGACCGTGCGGCGCGTACCCCAGTTGCAAGCGGTCAGGCAGTTGTATCAGTCCGATCCCCAGAAACTGCTGAAGCAGATCCGAATCACGCCGGTGATGAAAGATGGCCAGCTCATCGGCTACCGCTTCAATCACAATGACCGTGCCCTGATGCGCGCCGCCGGTCTGCTGCCCCAGGACATCATCACCGAGATCAATGGCGTCTCGGCACAGGATACGACCGGCATGTTCTCCCTGCTGCAGAACATCGACACGCTCCAGGAGCTGCAACTGGTGATCCAGCGCCGCGGCATCCCCCAGCAGCTCACACTCAAACTGAACTGAAGGGCACGAGACAACAATGATCAGAATCCACCGCCCCCTGACCTTCCTGCTCCTGCTGCTGTTGCTGCTCCCGCTGCGGCCGTTGCCGGCGGACGAAGGTCGCCTGACTCTGGACTTCCGCGACACCGACATCAACGCGGTCATCGACGCAGTGGCCAAGCTCACCGGCCGCAACTTCATCATCGACCCGCGAGTCAAGGGCAAGGTCACGGTGATCACCCACAAGGCCCTGACTCCCGACGAGGTCTATCAGGTATTCCTGTCTCTGCTCAAGGTGCACGGGTTCGCCGCCGTACCGGGCACCCACGCCATCAAGATCGTCCCCGAAGTCAACGCCAAACAGGACACCATCCGCACCGTGCGCCGCGCCCGTTTCGACGAGGGGGACGAAATGGTCACCGAAGTGATCCCCATCCGGCATGTGGCCGCCGCCCAGCTGGTGCCCATCCTGCGCCCATTGGTGCCGCAGCGCGGCCACCTGGCCGCCTATCCCCAGTCGAACGTGCTGATCGTTGCCGACAGCGCCGCCAACGTGGCCCGGCTGGCGGAGATCATCGCCCGCATCGATCAGGCCGTGAATCAGGAAATCGAGATCATCCCCCTCGAGAACGCCGTGGCCTCCGAGATCGTACAGGTCATCAAGCAACTGCATCCCTCCACCGCCAAGGACAAGACCGGCGTGACCCTGGTGGCCGACGATCGCACCAACAGCGTGCTGCTCGGTGGCGACCAGAGCAAGCGGCTGCAACTGCGGGCCCTGATCGGCCACATGGACGTGCCGCTGGAGATCAGCGGCAATACCACCGTCATCTATCTGCGCTACGCCAAGGCCAAGGATTTGGTGCCCGTACTCACCGGCGTGACCAAGAGCCTGGGCAAGAGCGGCAAGGGCAAGAGCACGGCACGCACCGACATCAACATCCAGGCCGACGAGAGTTCCAACGCCCTGGTGATCAACGCGCCGCCCAACATCCTGCGCACCATCCGCGCCGTGGTCCGGCAGCTCGACATCCGCCGCGCCCAGGTGCTGATCGAGGCCATCATCGCCGAAGTGTCCTACTCCAAGTCCTCGGAACTGGGCATCCAGTGGGCGGTGGACGGCACCGATGGCGGCAACAAGAACGGTCCCATCGGCCTGCTCAACTTTCCCAACTTCGGCTCCGGCATCCTTTCCCTGCTGGAGTCTCCGCCGGTCGCCGCGGCCGGCATGGCGGGATTGAGCGTTGGCCTCGG
>JALSJL010000495.1 GCA_026989405.1 Marinosulfonomonas sp.
CGATGACGACCAGCACGGCGTTTTCCCGCCTGTGGGTCTGCGCGTGCAGGGCAACCGCGTCCTCCGGCTCGAAGGCGGCAATGCCCGGCCGCGTGCCGAGCACCGGGCGCGCATGAGGGTTGGGTTCGTACACCACCCGGCGCAGCGCCCGGGCCACCCTGGCATCGATGCTGCCGGCCAGGCGTAGATCGTATTCGCGCAGCAGGATGTCGCGCTCCTCTTCCATGAAGTCCCGCGGCAGGTCGATGGGGTCGAGCACGCGGGCCAGCGTGGAAATCAGCTCTGCCAGGTCCGACCTGTCGCCGCTTAGCCAGTAGCCGGTGGCCAGGCTGGCAGCCCAGGCGTTGGTGTCGCGATCCTCGGGGCGGCTCTCGGAGCCGATGGCATTCATCCAAGCCAGATGCTCGACATAGTGCATCAGCCCCGGCGGGCCGGTCTGATCCACCTCGCCCGACTGCACGATCAGATGGGCGGTCACGCGATCGGTGTCGGGGGTGCGGACCAGCCAGGTGGCGGCGAAAGGGGAGCCGGGCAGGCTTTCGACAACCGGGGCTTCCCGGAACTGAAACATGAATGCCGAAAATCCGGCCACGCCGGAAAAGGCAATCAACAAGACGGCAATGCGCCAAGGTTTTCTATTTATCTGCATCAACTTGTTACCGTTACTCGGTCGCTCGTGCCGAATTTATGATTTCCGTTTGCTGCTCTGCAACAGCCAACCTTGATCTTATCTTCCGACCGACCTGCCTCAGGTTGATTTCAAATACCACGGCATGAATAACCCTATAACTGAGAGCAGAAAGCCCCAAGATCAGAATGATTGAATCAAATGACATGAACTCTCCTCAGTTCATGAGGGACGGGAAACCGCCCCCTTTTCGCTCTTCAGATCACCTCATCGGCCAGCCAATTTCTTGATAATCTCGAACAGAACCAGGCCCAACGCCGAAACGAGTAAAGAATAAGCGAAATCCAAAGGGGTAAATACATAAACGCTCCATGCAATTCCAATATACACCAACGCAAACACGATTCCGTTCTTCATTTCCGAAAATTTCCTTTTCTTGCGTTATTCCAACTGGCAACCGACTTGAAAATACGGGGAGCACCAAATGATGGCACTCCCCTGCGCTATGCAGAATTTCATGTTGGCGCATTGGGAGAAGGTTTGATCAGTACCCAATTCGGGAGGCGACACCAAGCCCACCGCGACCGTCAACATCTCCGGGATGTCGATCAAGCGCACGCGAGTTTGATGGTTCGTAGCGAAAACCCTCTTGGATATATGCACCAGCTACAGAACCGACAAAAGCCCCAAACTTGCGCTGCCTCAATCGCCCGCCAAGGGCACCACCTATCACGCTGCCAACGGCCACGCCAGCCTTGTTCCTGTTCAAAACATCCTTTGGATTCTGAAAGGAAACACGTGAGTCCCGGCTATTTTTTCCGCCGCCACCACCCCCAAAGCTGACCGACGCATAGAGGTCATCAAGACGGATTTCGATTTCCTTCGGCATTTCTGTCTCCCTTTTTCTGGCGGGAAAGCCATGCTACCTTCCCCGCCGTTGCTGTGGCCGGGCTTTCCCGCCCGGCGGCTCGATCGGGGGAAGGGTTCTTGTTCAACCTTTCCCCCACTTTTACCCCGGACCATCCGTCCGGGGTAAATTCGGGCTGGCATCAGTATCGCCAGAAATAACTCACCGACATGTTCGGACTGTCGAGCGCACCTAGTCGGTGTTGTGTGCCTGTTTCCCGCGCCAGCTGCTGAGCAGCCAAAAGATGGCAACGAAAACCAGAAGCCCAATTAGAACTTGCGGCCAAAGAAGGGATCCGAAAAAAAGTGCCAGCCCCGTCAAGCCGGAAGCCAGCCCTATTGCAAGTAGCGCACGGTTGATTCCCGTGAGTTTTGCTGCTCCGATAGAAGACATGACTCCTACGATTCCTGACAGAAAAATGAATTGATAAGACTCCATGGTTCTTCTCCTGTAGTATCCCTCCCTGATCTCAGGGAGGGAAAATTGGTTTAGTCCAATGCGGCTGCCGCGAGACAACCTGCACCTGTGATTGCGCCTGCTACAGCTGCTGGTCCCGTTGCAACACCGGTGACCATTCCAGCTGCCACGGTCGAGCCTGCGACAATGGCACACTGCGCATATTCCGTATCGGAAATACCACGTTGTGTTCCATTGTTGATTGCAGCCCGCTGAGCCGCCGCACGAGCTTGGGCCTGCCTGCGAGACCGCGCACGCGAAGCATTTGCTCGAGCCCTGTTGGATGAGTTGCCGCCACCACCTCCGCCGCCGCCACCCCCAAAGCTGACCGACGCATAGAGATCATCGAGACGGATTTCGATTTCCTTCGGCATTTCTGTCTCCCTTTTTCTGGCGGGAAAGCCATGCTACCTTCCCCGCCGTTGCTGTCTGCCGGGCTTTCCCGCCCGGCGGCTCGATCGGGGGAAGGGTTCTTGTTCAACCTTTCCCCCACTTCTGCCCCGGACCATCCGCCCGGGGCAAACTCAGGTTGGCGTCAGTATCGCCAGAAATAACTCACCGACATGTTCGGACTGTCGAGCGCGTGAACCTGTTGGAACCAGCCGGCAGGCTGCACCAGAAGCTCGCCGGGGTTCAGCGTGACCGACAGACGTTTCCTATCTTGCATTCTCCATTGCTCCTGTCGCTCTCGATCCCCGTTTCCTGGGACCGAACCACTATTGGAAACGAGCGCCTTCCAACTCGCCGTTCTTCGTTTCAAGGTCATATTGCACGTTCAGAGCATCAATGCGTTCCACCAATCCGTCTACTGTGCGACAATTGTTCCGAAATTCTTTCCACGCCTCCGACAAAGCCAGGCGATGGTGCTGCCGTTCATGCTCTTCAAGCGCGGCCAGTGTTGTCGCCCAGTATTTCTTCAATTCAGGTGGCATTTTATCCTCTTTGGGATGCCGCGGGAGATCAATGGTCGAGATGACCGCAATCATGCATTTTCCATCCTTGTCCTGACCCCATTCCACCTCTGTAATGGTTACGGCATGGCTCTCCTTCGGGCCGGTCTTGTCCAATTGGCTCAGTATCTCGGCCCGGGTCGTCCCATCCACATCGTAGGATTGCACGATCACACAAGACAAAAACCTTTCGCTGTATTCGCTGAAGTTGCAAACGGTACCGTCTTCGCCGCGCCATTCTTCGCTCGGGTCAAAATGAACAGGCGGGGCACCTAAATCGATTGTCTGAGCAAGCGCCGGCAGCGAAACAGGAAGAAAAGACAGGAGCAGCAAGGCGAGAGCCATTGTGAATTTCATGACGAATTCAAACTCCTTCCCGATCATGCTTCACATTCCCAATTGCCTCGCAGCGCCCCACATCTGAAGGCAACGCTCCAAACGATTGGGTGAAGCAGACAACAGCGGCTCCACCCACTGCCTGGGCGCGTCAACAGGTGTGAGCAATTCCCGTCAAACACGCGGCAGTCTCCTTTACGACAGAGGCACGATGAACTGGGGAACTTCAGGGCTCAATCCGCCACCACCCCCACCGCCACCGAGAGTGCCCTTGATACTCCCCCGAGCCGGATCGGTCAGATCCTTGGTTATGCCCCTTGAAACGTTTTCGGCCCATTGGACATGAGGCAAAGGCTTATGCTGATAGGATCCTCCGGGGCGTCGCACGCCCTGGCCATTGTACTGTGCCTTGACGATCTGACTGGCGCCTCGGGTGACCTTGCTGCCACCACTGCTTCCACCTCTTTTCGCACCACCCCCAAAGCTCACCGACGCATAAAGATCATCAAGACGGATTTCGATTTCCTTCGACACTTCTGTCTCCCTTTCTTCTGCGGCGCGGGAATGCTACCCCTGCCGCGTTGCTGCCCGCCGGGCTTTCCCGCCCGGCGGCTCGATCGGGGGAAGGGTTCTTGTTCAACTTTTCCCCCACTCTTACCTCAGACCATCCGCCCGGGGCAAACTCAGGCTGGCGTCAGTATCGCCAGAAATAACTCACCGACATGTTCGGACTGTCGATCGCATGGACCTGATGGAACCAACCGGCAGGCTGCACAAGAAGCTCGCCGGGGTTCAGCGTAATCGACAGGTATTCTGCATCTTTCGCTTTCGGGTAAGTTGCGTAGTCGGGCTTTTCCGGTTTGAACCAGCAGGGCTGGTAGTTGTTGTAGGCTTTCATC
Source organism: Marinosulfonomonas sp. (assembly GCA_026989405.1). Classification (GTDB taxonomy): domain Bacteria; phylum Pseudomonadota; class Alphaproteobacteria; order Rhodobacterales; family Rhodobacteraceae; genus JAJRUE01. The sequence goes on from JALSJL010000495.1 coordinate 4,177, forward strand.
GGGTAGAGAAGTTCGGCTTGGTCTGCCGAGTACAAGTCCAGCCGCTTGCGCCCGATCACCTGCAGCAGGAACCCGGTCAGCGGATCGCGATGCAGGCTTGAGGTCGGCACATGTGTCGGAACGGCCCCCAGCCAGAGCTGCGGCGGAATGAAATCCTCGCGTTCGAAAAACAACGGGCCGAAATCGGGCCACATTTCTTCCGGCAGTGCCGCGCCCTCGGTATAGGGTTTGACGAAGCCTTCGATGATCTCGTCATGGGGCCGGGCCATGAATGCCTGCAGTTCGGCAACGAATTCCGCCATCGTCTGGCGTTGGTTTGCCGAACGAACGCGCACGACGGCATCGGCGTAGCGCTCGACCAGCCTTTCAAGCGTCCAGTCCCTGCACGGAGGTTCCGGCTCCAGACCGGCGATGATGACCGGCCTGCCCTCATCCATGGCCTCAAGAATCTGACGCTGCGTCGGCTGGTGCAGCTTTTCGAGCACGGCCAGCTCACGGTATCCCTTGCGCGCGTGCAGTCGGCCTGCCCGATTGAACCGCGCCACGGTCTGATCGCTGGGGCGCAAGCAACATTTGGCAAGATGGTTGGCAAGCGCGAGATTGCCCGCGAACCGGATCGTTCCGATTATTTCGGGGTCACGCCAGTCGAGGGTTTCGAACTCGGCGAATATCCGATGAACCGTGGCAATTGGTATTGTCACCGTGGTATCTGCGTTCAAACTGGATTTCCCACGCTCGATCCCAGCTTTACCGGCGAAATGTACTAGAAACCCGCCTTCGGGATATTCCGGGATGTCCACTTGAACGGTTCCCGTGATTCCTTCCGGGTTCTCGAAACCGCTGCATACCAGATCAATGAACCCGTCAATGGCGGCGGCATCCGTGGAAAAGCTGCTCTGGGGATAGGATGTGTTCATGCCAACATCCCCTCGCGCGCTGTTCTCAGATTCACGCCGGTCCAGCGGTTGATCCGGCGCACCGAGCCGTCAGGGTTGCGGCGCAGGCTGGTGGCAACCTCGTCGGGAAAGATATTGTGAGTCATGTCATGCACGACTTCGCGGATATTCCCGTATGGCGTGATCCAGTCATTGAAAAACAGTCTCTTCCCGCAATTCCACTCATCTTCGTTCAGCGCGTGACCGGTGGCATGAACGTTTCGCTCAACCTCTTCTGACAGCCACGCCCATGTCACCATGGCGGTCGGTATGCCTTCGCTTGTGAGATAGAAACGTGTCTGGCCACACCAGAGCGCGGGCAGGACCTCGACGCGGAAATAATCACCGAGTTTGAACTGGCGATGGTATTCAGATTGCGCCAGCAGTTCGAGCGCGTAGCCGACGCTTGCGTAATAATCCAACGTCACCATGCAGGTTGTTCCTTCCTTGCGCTGCGGTCATGATACGAAGATACGCCTGCTTCCCTGCCCAGATACCTTTCCAATGTGCGTTGAAGCGCAAGATGATCACCAAACGGGGCCGCCTGACGGGTGAGTGTCACATTGCCGCTCTGAGAAGACTTCAGCCAAGTCGCATAACCAATCGGCCTGCGCTGTTCATCAAAGGCGAGAAATGCGGTTTGATCCCGTATATGCTGCAAGAGCCGTGCATAATACTCTCCGATCCGCTTTTCCGATTCTCCCTGCCAAAAGTCGATGTCGATCAGCGCCATAGCGCCAAGGCTACGGTAGGCATCAATCTCCGGTCGCTCAGGATGCGAGTCGGGCAGCGGCGGCAGGTGATTTGCGATTTCACCCGCCCTGTCGGCCATGTCCGCAATCGGCAGATGGCACATGCCCGCGCCGCCTGCGGCAAACAAATCCAACACCCGGCCACCACCGCCCCGGCCAAACATCTTCACCGCTGCCAGCCGTGCAATCGGATAGTTCTGACGATAATGATACGGGGTAGACGGATCCGCAACCGCGCGGGAAAGTGCTTCGAGATCTTGGCCCAGATAGGTTTCGTTCTCCTTGCGCCAGACGTCACACAAGGCGCCGAACAGACCGGGCAGCCGGTTACGCGCATGTTCGATCACTGCAAGTTCGCCCAGAAACGCGCAGGTTTCGCGTACAACAGGCGGCATGGTTTCATGACTGGACAGAAGTATCTGAAGGGCATGGGCCGCCTCATGGGCAAGGCAGATCACATCATCGATCGTGCCATGCCAGGCCATCTCGACGCGCGGTGCCTGTCCTTTCCCGAGATCGGCCGTGTATGGCGGTGACATATTCCCTGTGCCCACCGGTTCCGTGAACTCCACCCGGTGCATAAGCCCTCTGACATCGGTGCTTTTGCCCAGAAATGTCGCAAGAGCCGGGATCACGATGTCGGAAAGAACTTCGGAGCGCGTACCGGTCTTTCCAGAATCGCGAACGGATTGCGAAAGACCGTCGGCGTGCGTGCCTGGGGCGTCTTGAACCTGACCACAGCGATGAGCAGCAATAACATCCTGAACCACTCTCAAGTCCAGACCATGAAAATCCAGCCAATCACCGAAACTCTGCATCAAACCACCAATAACCAAGTCGATAAAGCGGGGGAAATTCCCGTCCTCACGCCCCTTCAGGTTTCAACCTCAGGACGATTCGGTCAACCGGAAAAACTCTCTTAGAGGTTAATTTTTCTATTGACGGGGGTAAGAGAAATGTAGGCTGCCCACTCTGCGGGAGCTTGTTTGTGTAGAAAAGACTTGTTTGTTTGGGAAAAAGGGACCTCGGCAATCCGGCCTCCATTTCAACCGGGCAGCAACGCCTGATCGATTTCCGGGTCATCCCAGGCGCCCGCGGCCGCAGCCCACCTGTCGATCGTCTCTCGCAGCCCAAGGTCGTCGGCCATCAGGTGAAAGGTGTACAGCCGATTGACGATCTGGCGCATCAGCGCACGCATGGTCTCGTCGTCAAGATGCGATATCTCGGCCCAAGGGATTTCCCGGCCTTCGGCATCGATCACCATAACGTCCGAATAGTCCCCGGTCTTGCTGATCGGCGTGGGGCCCGCATGCAGGTCTTCGAGTTTTGTATTGCGCACGCACAGCATGGCGAGGGTTTTGGCCAGCTTGGCCGCAATGCGTTTTTCGTCGGCTTCGTTCATCCCGCGATCATAGCGCTGGATGGCCGTAAGGGACAGGTGGAAGCAATTCCCGCGCACAGGGGTCACCCAAACACCTTCAACTTCACCGCCACGCCGGCGATCAGGGCCAGAAGCAGCCCGGTGGTGATCAACCGCACGACGGTCTGTCAAGTCGCATGGCACCATGCGTGAAAACGCAAGCAGGGTGCGCAGGTCACGGATGGCAATCGCGGCTTCCAGACTGTCGAGGCCAACCACGGCCAGAGCATAGCGC
>JALSJL010000496.1 GCA_026989405.1 Marinosulfonomonas sp.
CATGCAGGGGCCGATGGCCATCACCTATCTGGGCAGCTGCGAGGTGGCGACGTGACCCGAAAGCCGCCACACCGCATGTCCTTCAGCTTTCACAAAATGGGCGAACGCACATGGATTTACTGAACGCTTTCGTGGCGCTTGCGAATTTCGTCATTGTCCCGGCGATCTCCTACGGCTCTCAGCTTGCGCTAGGTGCGCTGGGGATCACGCTGATCTACGGCATCCTGCGGTTTTCGAATTTCGCGCATGGCGATATCATGGCCTTCGGGACCATGGTCACCATCCTCGTCACCTGGTGGTTTCAGAGCCTCGGGATCAGCCTGGGGTTTCTCCCGACTGCGCTGCTGGCCCTGCCCTTCGGGATCGCCGCGACAATGGCCCTTCTTCTGGCGACCGACCGGGGTATCTACCGGTTCTATCGACGACAAAAGGCCGCGCCGGTCATATTCGTGATGGTCTCGCTTGGCGTCATGTTCATCATGAACGGGCTGGTGCGCTTCATCATCGGCCCTGGCGACCAGCGCTTTGCCGACGGCGCGCGATTCATCATTTCGGCGCGCGATTTCAAGCAGATGACCGGGCTGCGCGAAGGGCTGGCGATCAAGACCAGTGCCGGCATCACGGTCATCACGGCGATCATTGTGGTGGCTGCGCTGTTCTGGTTTCTCAACCGCACGCGAACCGGCAAATCAATGCGCGCCTTTTCGGACAACGAAGACCTGGCGCTGCTGTCCGGGATCAACCCCGAGCGCGTGGTGCTCTATACCTGGATGATCGTGGGCGCGCTTGCGACCATTGCCGGCGTGCTCTACGGCCTGGACAAGAGCTTCAAGCCGTTCACCTACTTCCAGCTTTTGCTGCCGATGTTTGCCGCAGCCATCGTCGGCGGGCTGGGCAACCCGGTGGGGGCCATTGCGGGCGGGTTTGTCATCGCATTTTCGGAAGTGACCGTCACCTATGCCTGGAAAAAGGTGCTGGTGTATCTCCTGCCCGAAAATCTTGAGCCGGCGGGCCTCGTGCAGCTCATGTCGACCGACTACAAATTCGCGGTGAGCTTTGCGATCCTGATCATCGTGTTGCTGTTCAAGCCAACCGGATTGTTCAAAGGAAAATCGGTATGAACCCGGCCATCAAGAACCCGCTTCTGTTTGCCATCGTTTTCGGGCTGATCATCCTGACCGGCATTTTCAACAGTTGGAACGTGGCGCTGAACATCCTCAACATGGGCCTGATCAGTGCGATCATGGCGCTTGGCGTCAACATGCAATGGGGCTACGCGGGGCTGTTCAATGTCGGCATCATGGGGTTTGTGGCGCTTGGCGGGCTGGGTGTCGTGCTTGTGTCCATGCCGCCGGTGCCCGAAGCCTGGGCTGCCGGCGGCGCGCGCGTGCTGCTGGCGCTTGGGGTGGCCGTGGCCACGATTGCAGGCGCCGTGATGCTCTGGAAACGCCTTGCGCCGGGGCGCCGGCGCGGGCTGATCCTGACCGGGTTCCTGATCGTGGGATTTTTCGTGTTCCGGTGGCTGTTTGACCCGGCCGTCGCGGCCATCGAGGCCGTCAATCCGGCTGGCACCGGCTATCTTGGCGGGCTCGGCCTTCCGGTGCTGATCGCCTGGCCCGTGGGCGGGTTGCTGGCGGCCGGTGCCGCCTGGGTCGTGGGCAAGACGGCGCTTGGCCTGCGCTCGGACTACCTGGCCATCGCCACATTGGGCATTGCCGAAATCATCATTGCCGTTCTCAAGAACGAAGACTGGCTGAGCCGGGGCGTCAAGAACGTCGTCGGCATTCCCCGCCCCTGGCCCGTGCCCTACGAGATCGAGCTCCAGAAATCGGCAAGCTTCGTCGAACGCATGCAGGCCTGGGGATACGACCCGGTGGTTGCCTCTTCAATCACCGTCAAGCTGCTGTATGCCCTGCTGTTCGGGGTCGTTCTGCTGGCGCTGGTCTGGTTGTCGCAAAAGGCCCTGCATTCGCCCTGGGGCCGGATGATGCGTGCAATCCGCGACAATGAAACCGCCGCCGAAGCCATGGGCAAGGACGTCACGGGGCGGCATCTGCAGATTTTCATTCTCGGCTCGGCCGTCGTCGGTCTGGCGGGTGCCATGATGACAACGCTGGATGGCCAGTTCACGCCCGGCACATACAACCCGCTGCGCTTCACCTTCCTGGTCTGGGTGATGGTCATCGTGGGCGGCTCGGGCAACAACTGGGGCGCGATCCTTGGCGGCTTCCTGATCTGGTTCCTGTGGGTCCAGGTCGAGCCGATCGGGCTGTGGCTCATGGATGTCATAACCTCGGGGATGGCCGACGATTCCGCGTTGCGGGCGCATCTTCTCAAGAGCGCGGCACATATGCGGCTGCTCACGATGGGGATCATCCTGCTGCTGGTCCTGCGCTTCAGCCCGCGCGGGTTGATCCCCGAACGCTGATGACGCCCCCCGGCCCGGCCATTGCGATCCTTGCCGCCGGCAGTTCAACGCGCATGGCCGGTGCCGACAAGCTGATGCTTGACCTGGGCGGTGTCACGCTGTTGCGTCAAAGCGTGCTGCGCGCGCTTGCGACACAAAGACCGGTCTATGTGGCCATGGCCGCCAGCAATGCGCCCCGTTGCGCCGAAATTGGCGATCTGCCGGCCCGGCAGGTGCCCGTGGCAAGCCCCGGCGATGGACTGGCCACCAGTCTGCGCGCGGTCGCCGATGCCTTGCCTGCGACAACGACGGGCCTGTTGATCGCTCTGGCCGACATGCCCGACATCACGACAGACGATCTGTCGCTGTTGCTTGATACGTTCGAAAAGGCCGGGGCCGATACGGTCGTTCGCGCCACCGACCAGGATGGCACGCCGGGCAATCCGGTCATTCTGCCGGCCAGGTTGTTTGCCGCCCTGACCCGCCTTCGGGGTGATATGGGCGCACGCAATCTCATCAAGTCCGAAGACAAGATTTCAGTCGCGCTTCCGGCCGATCACGCGACGGTTGATCTTGATACACCCGAGGATTGGACCAACTGGGTGGCCAAAAACCCGCCCGGTTGAAAAATCGGCCATTTGGCGCGAGTTTTTAGCCGGTTTTTACCACGAATTGTCGGCAATAATCGGCATAGTGGCCAAGCGACGCAGGCATTGTTGCACCGCCCGGGCGCAACCGCCACTTTCCTGTCATGATTGCGCCACGCTTCTTCCCGGTTTCTCCTCTGTTTCGCCACTTTCCTGCGCCAGCGTGAAAAGTGGTGTGGTGCCACAAGCCTTTGTGCAGGTGGTCGCCAGTCAAGATGGGCATTAAATGACAATGAATGACACGCAAAAACCGACCGGCAAAAGCGTTGCCAGCGATTTGCCGCGTGGCACTGAACTGTTGCAGGGTCAGTATGTCATTCAGGAATTTCTGAACAGTGGCGGGTTTGGCATCACCTACCTGGCACGCGACAGCCTGGACCGAACCGTTGTCATAAAAGAGTGCTTTCCTGCCACCTTTTGCCGGCGTGACAACGGCAGGGTCTGCGCGATTTCGGACAAGCAGCAGAAAGATTTCAACGCCATCGTCCGCCTGTTCCTGCGCGAAGCGCGGCAGCTTTCAAAACTCGATCACCCGAATATCGTCGGCGTCCATCAGGTCTTCGAAGACCGCGACACCGCATACATGGCGCTTGACTGCATCGAAGGGCTTGACCTGCTGGATGTGCTGGAAGATCAACGGCGCAAGCTCGGACCCGCCCAGGTCCGCGCCATGCTCATGAAAATGCTGAATGCCATTGCTTTCGTGCATTCCAAGGGCATCCTGCACCGTGATATTTCACCGGACAATATCCTTCTGGACAAGAAGGGCGAGCCAATTCTGATCGATTTTGGCGCGGCCCGCGAAAAGGCGACGCGCGCCAGCCGGGCCCTGTCGGCACTGATGGTGGTCAAGGACGGATACTCGCCGCAGGAATTTTACATCGCAGGCAGCGAACAGGGGCCGTCAAGCGACATCTATTCGCTGGCCGCCACCTTCTATCATGTGGTGACCGGCAAGCCCCCGCCCAACAGCCAGACCAGGGTTGCGGCGATTGCGGCCAATGAACCGGACCCCTATGTGCCGCTTGCTTTCGCGACAGACGGATACGGTCAGGACTTCCTTCAGGCCATCGACAAGGCCATGAGCATTTTTCCCAAGGACCGGTTCCAGATTGCCGAAGAATGGATCCTGGCCATTGATGAAGAGCGTCGGGTGGCGGTGGCGCTGGCCGAGGCCCGCCGCAACCGCAATATCGATCGGGCGATCTCGCAACTTGTCGCGGACACCAACCGGGCAGTTCAGGAAGAAATGCTGCGCGAAATCGAGACGCTGGAAGATGACGAACCCGACAATGACGCCCAGCCGGAGGGGGTCAGTGCCCATCCCGAAGAGCCGGGACAGGACTTTTTGTCCGAAGAGGATGACACCGAGGCAAGCATCCAGGAGATGTTGTCGTCGGAGGCTGATGCGGATGCCGATCCGGAACCCGACACCGAAGACGCCGCCGAACCTGAAGAGCTCGCCGACCAGCAAGACCATGCACCGGACCACCAGGTCATGGAAAATGTTCGTGCCCAAATCGCCGCAGCGGCCAAGGCCGAGGCCTTCGCGCAGCTTTTCGAGTCCAAGGAAAACATCGCCACCGCCCGGCGCATGTCATTCTGGCGCAAACTCCGGAAAATCTCGGTTTGGCGGGTCAAGGACACAGAGGGCTCAGGCTCTGATCATATTGGAAGGACAGGCTGATGAAATTTTTGCGTGGCATGATTGGCAAGAAGGAGCGCGATCAAGAGGTTGATGAAATGATTGATGAATTCACACAGTCGCACAAGCATCACCATGAGCTTGATCCGGCGGAAGATGAAGACATCTACGCTTGCCTCGAGTCCATTCAATCCCGACTGCAGACGCAGGATACAGACACGGGGCCGGCCTCTCGCGAGCCCGAAAAGCCCGGGGCTGAAAAGATGGATGCACCAAAGGAGGACACGGTGGATCATCTGGTGGATCTGGTGGCCGAAATGGCCCCGGCCGCGCCCGAAGCCGAGCCTGCCCCGAAAACAAAACCGCCTGTCGCCGATGAACCCCCGAGAACCGCGAAACCCAAACCCCGGGTGGCAAGCACTGTTCCGGACACGGGGCCAGGCGCTGGACCAGGCACTGGGCCAGAGAAAATCCCTGCCCCTGATCCGGTCGCCAAACCCGCGCCCACGCCGGTCGCGACCACGCAGGCTGCGCCCGTCACGCAGCCCCGCCCTGTTGCCGATACAGAGCCCCGACCAACACCCAAGACCTTCCGACCGGCACCCGAGACCGAACCTGAACCGGCGACAACACGGGTCGAAAAACCCGCGCCAGCGCCGGCACAACCGGTTCGGGCAGAAAAAGCCCCAACCGAAAAGCCCGCTCGCCCGGCAGCCGAACGCCCCGAAACTCCGGCCAAGGCACATCTCGTGGCAACGCCGCCTGCCGATGCCACAGCGTCAGGCGTGCCGTCCGCGCCCAGCTCACCGGGCCTCGTTGACATTCCGGCCCCGGCGGCCGGGCGGTCGGGCCGCCGCGCCGGTCGGGTCAAGACGCGCCTTCTGGGGTTTGAACATGCCGGCGAGATTGCCGCGGACCCGTTTGCCAAACCCGCTCAACCAAGCGCAAAACAAGGGATGGAATTCCCGGTCGGATGGATCGTTGTCACCAAGGGGCCGGGGCGTGGCGTGTCCTTTTCCCTGTGCAACGGCGTCTCGAATATCGGGCGCGGCGACGATCAGGCCATCCGCCTGGATTTCGGAGACACAAGCATTTCGCGCGACAACCATGCCGCCATCGCCTACGACGATGAACGGCGGATGTTCTTTCTGGGTCATGGCGGCAAGGCCAACCTTGTCCGGCTGAATGAAAACCCCGTTCTGAGCACCGAAGAACTGACGCATGGCGACACGATCCGCATCGGCGAAACGACGCTGCGTTTCATCGCTTTTTGCGGGCCCGACTTTGACTGGAATGCAGACGCCGGAGACAGCAGTGAGCATGCCGCAATTGCCTGATATCATATATGATGTCGCCACCGCGGTAACCCGTGGTGCGCGCGACTATCAGGAAGATGCCATCGTCACCGATTTTCCGATCGGCTCCGAGCTTGGTTATGCCGTTCTGGCAGACGGTATGGGCGGGCACGCGGCAGGCGACATTGCCAGCAAGATCATTGTCACCGAAGTGTTCAGCGAGTTGAAACTGCAAAGCAGCGATCCCGAAAAATTCGAAGGACGCGTCAGTGAAATCCTGAAAGATGCCGCGCTTTCGGCCAATGAATGCATCAACGGCCATGTCCGTTCGAACCCCGGCGCATCGGGCATGGGGGCGACGCTGGTTGCGCCGGTTCTGATCCGGGACAACCTGTTCTGGATTTCCGTCGGAGACTCACCGCTGTATCTGTTCCGAGACGGCGAATTGCGCCAACTCAACGAAGATCATTCGATGGCGCCACAAATCGACTTCATGGTCGAGCATGGTCTGATCGGCGCCGACGTCGGCAAGAACCACCCCGACCGGCACTGCCTGACCTCCGTGCTGATCGGCGACGACGTGGCAAGGATCGATTGCCCGGAAAAGCCGCTGACCGTCAGGCATGGCGATGTTCTCATCGTGGCCAGCGACGGCTTGCAGACCCTGGAAAATCGGGAAATCGAAGCCATCCTGCGCGCCGGAAACGACATGACCAGCGAAGCGCTTGCCCGCACGCTGCTGGAAAAACTCGAACAGATCGACGACCCGGATCAGGACAACGCGACCTTCACCGTCATCCGGATCCGCAACAGCAGCGAAGAGGACACCAGCCAGGGCAAGGACGTCCGGTTTTTCTCTCGGGCCGTGAAAGCGGACCCAAGGAACGCAACGATCGTCCGCCCGCGGCAGTTCCGCAGACGCAAGGGCAAGACCGGATGAACAGCTGGACGGAAGATCTTGGATTTCTGGACGCCCTGGACACCCTGCTTGGCTCGGGTCGATTGCCCGAGGTCGTGGTCAAGAAAGGACGCAAGATCCTGTCACGCGCGAGTGAACCGGTCAAAATCCTGATCCTTGGCCCACAGGGCGCTGGCAAGACCCAATTGGCAAATCTGCTGGTCGGGCGCCGGGTTGTCGATGCGGGTGCGCCCTGCCCTCCGCTCGAATTCACCTGGTCAGAATCCGAATTTTCCGAGTTCACCTACACCGATGGCTCAACAGCGAAACTCGACGGCCTGCACACCGAGCCACCAAAGCCCGGCACCGTGACCCGACTGCGCCTGGGACTGCCCGCACAATCGCTCAACCGGGTCAGTCTGGTTGAGTTCACAACCGGCAAGGGCGCCCCGGAAAGTTTCCTGTCAGCCGTTGCCGCGGTCGATCTGGTGATCTGGTGCGGCCAGGATTTTCAGTCAGACGACAAGGCGCTCTGGGACATGGTGCCGGATGCAAAAAAGGACCACAGTTTCTTTGTTCTGACCAAGG
>JALSJL010000497.1 GCA_026989405.1 Marinosulfonomonas sp.
CCGTCAGCCCGACCGCACGGTTCTTTATCACCGCATGCGCGACTTTCTTCAGGGCCACGACGTGTTCGCGATCCCGGTGGTCGGGCTGGAACCCGGACCGGTGGAAGAAGAATACCCGCAATCGGTTGATGGCGTGGCGACCGGAGACTATGTCGATTGGCTGAAATTCTCATTCCTCGCAACGACTTGCGCGCTTCCGGCGCTGTCCCTGCCGGTCGGGCTGACGGCAAGCGGCATGCCTGTCGGGCTGCAACTGATCGGCCCGCCGCGCGGTGAGGCCACGCTGCTGCGGGCCGCACGGCGTATCGAGCAGGTGGTCGGCTTTCCGGCGACCCCGATTGATCCGGTCCGGCGCCACTGAAGCGAACCCGCTTTGAGCATTGCACCCGGCGCGGTCGGCGCGCTACCGTCGGGCCATGGAATTTGCCTTGCCGCCCCCGCCGCCCCCGAGCCTTGCCATTGCCGGCACGCACACCCGTTTTCCGGTGCGCCGCATCTTTTGCGTCGGGCGCAACTATGCGGCCCATGCCGCGGAAATGGGGGCCGACAGGCGCGCGCCGCCGTTCTTTTTCACCAAGCCCGCCGACGCGGTGGTCGACAGCGGCGCGCCGGTGCCCTACCCGCCCGCCTGCCGCGACCTGCACCACGAGGGCGAACTTGTCGTCGCCCTGGGCCGCGGCGGCGCCGGGATTGCCGCCCAGGACGCGCCGGCCCACATCTGGGGCTACGCCGCCGGCATCGACCTGACCCGGCGTGACCTGCAGGCGGCGGCCAAAAAGGCCGGGCGCCCCTGGGACATGGCCAAGGGGTTCGATCACTCTGCCCCCTGTGGCGCGATCTGCCCGGTGGCCGACTGCCACGACATCGCGCGCGCCCGGCTTGAGCTGACGGTCAACGGCACAACCCGGCAGGCGGCGCCGCTCGCCGACATGATCTGGCCTGTGCCCGACATCATCTCGCATCTTTCGGGGCTGGTCACGCTCGCGCCCGGCGATCTGATCTTCACCGGCACCCCGGCGGGCGTCGGCCCGCTAAAGCCGGGCGACCAGGTGGGCGTGACGATCACCGGCCTGCCGCCACTGAGCATCAAGATCACTTGAAGGTCTACCTGTATGACACTGACGTTACACAATTACTTCCGAAGCTCGACATCAACGCGCCTGCGCATCGCGCTGAACCTGAAGGGGCTGGCCTACGACTACAAGGGCTATGCGCTGCTCGAAAAGCAACACAAGAGCGAGGCGTTCCTCGCACGCAATCCCGCCGGCCTGGTGCCGGTCCTGGAACTGGACGACGGCACGCATCTGACGCAATCCATGGCGATCATCGAATATCTCGACGAAACCCACCCCGAACCGCCGCTCCTGCCCGCCGACGCCCGGGGCCGCGCCCGGGTGCGCAGCCTTGCGGGCATGATCGCCTGCGACCTGCACCCGCTGAACAACCTGCGCGTCCTGCAATATCTCGACCGCGAATTCGGGCAAGGTGACGACGGCAAGGCAAAATGGTTCCGGCACTGGGTGAAAGAGGCATTCGATCCACTTGAAGTAATGCTTGCAACATCAAGCCAAACCGGTGTTTTTTGCCATGGCGATACACCGGGCATCGCGGATATCTGCCTCTACGCGCAGGTCTGGAACAACCGCCGCTTCAAGATCGAAACGGACAGCTACCCCACGATCGCGCGCATCTTCGGACGCCTCGACAAGATCGACGCCTTCGCCCGCGCCGCGCCCCCACGCCAGCCGGATGCCGCCTAGCGCGGCGCCATGCGGATGGCTCCGTCAAGCCGGATCACCTCGCCGTTCAGCATCGGGTTTTCGACGATATGGCGCGCGAGCGCGGCAAACTCCGCCGGATCGCCAAGGCGCGAGGGAAACGGCACCTGCGCGCCCAGGCTGTCTTGCACCTCCTGCGGCAGGCTGGCCAGAAGGGGCGTCCTGAACAGGCCCGGCGCAATGGTCATGACGCGGATGCCCTTGTCGGCCAGATCGCGCGCCATCGGCAGGGTCATCCCGACGATCCCCCCCTTTGACGCCGCATAGGCCACCTGCCCGACCTGCCCGTCGAAGGCGGCAACCGAGGCCGTGTTGACGATCACCCCGCGCTCGCCGTCGCTGTTCAGCGCGTCCTGCGCCGCCATGATCGCCGCGCCCTGCGACGCCACGTTGAACGTCCCGATCAGGTTGACGCCAAGCGTGCGCGCAAACACCGCCGGATCATGCGCTTCGCCGCGTGAAACGGTCTTGGCCCCGGCCGCGATCCCCGCACAGTTCACGACAATGCGCAGCGGCGCGCCATCAAACGCCCGAAAGCCGTCCGCGACACTCGCCGCATCGCTCACATCGACCCGGTGAAACGCGCCGTTCAGGGCCTCGGCCTGCGCCTGCCCCTTGTCTTCATCCCTGTCAAATATCGTCACCCGCGCCCCGGCCCGCGCCAGAACCTGCGCCACCGCCGCGCCCAGCCCGGAGGCCCCGCCGGTCACCACCGCGCCCGTTTGCTGCGAAATGTCCATGATCACCTCCTGATACGCCGTGCCAGATTTGCGCGGCAAAGCGGAAGATGCAAGAGAAAATGAACATCCGTTCAATTCCCCCTTCATCTTGCCGAAAATACTCCGGGGGTCCGGGGGCTGGCCCCCGGCGCCTTGACCCGCCCGTCAGACCAGGAAATCGAAACTCTTCGACAGCGGCAATTCGCGCGCCCGTGTCCCGGTCAGATCGAACAGCGCGTTGGCCAGGGCGGCCGCCGCGGGCGGTGTGCCCGGCTCTCCCACGCCGCCGAGGAACATGTTGTTTTCCAACACCTGCACCTCGATCTGCGGGGCCGTGTGCATGCGCAGCGGGTCATAGTCGGGAAAGTTGAACTGCTCGACCTCACCGCCGTCAAATGTGATTTCGCCCGAAACCGCCGCGGACAGACCAAAGATCATCCCGGACTGCATCTGCGCGCGGATATTGCCGGGATCAAGCGCGGTGCCCACATCGCAGGCCACCCAGCCCCGCGTGATGCGGATGCCATCGGCGCTGTCGCGCACCTCGACGACTTCGGCAACCGGGGTCGAAAACGACCATGTCATCGCCACCCCGCGACCCACCCCGTCGGGCTTGTTCTTCCAGTCGGACATTCTGGCGACCGTTTCCAGAACACGCGCCGTGGGCGCATGGGCGGCCTCGGCCAGTTCGAGGCGGAACTCCAGCGGATCGCGTTTTGCGGCGTGAGCCAGTTCATCCATGAAACTCTCATGGAAAAACCCGTTGAACGAACTCGCGACCGATCGCCAGAACCCGATCGGCACGGCGACCTCGGCCAGATGGCCGGCGATGCGGTAGTTGGGGATCGCGTAGGGTTGGTCGATGGCGCCGGCAAGGTGTTCCTTGTCCGGCCCGGGAGGAGCGAAACCGGCGATACGTTGCATCGACTGGCGCGTGACCGAAGGGGCCGCGATGCGCCCGTCAAAGGCCAGGGCCGTGCCATCGGCCACGGCCCCGCGCATGCGCGCGACAGCGGCCGGACGATAGAAATCGTGGCGCATGTCCTCTTCGCGGCTCCACATCACCTTGATCGGGACACCGGGCATCTGCACGGCCACGCGCGCGGCCAGAAGCGCGGCGTCTGCCTCGGCACGCCGGCCAAAGCCGCCGCCCAGAAACGGCACATGCACATGCACCTGGCCCTTTTTCAGCCCGGCAATTTTCGCCGCCTTGTCGCGCGCGACAAGCGGCGCCTGGTTGCCGCACCAGATATCAAGCCGTTCGCCCGGCTCAAACAGCGCCGTGGCGTTCATCGGCTCCATCGTCGCGTGGGCCAGATAGGGCACGCGGTATTCGGCCTCGATCGTTGTCGCCGTTGCCATGGCCGCCTCGACATCGCCCAGGTCCTGCGGCACCGCGTTCGGCTTGTCCTCAAACGCGGCCGCGATGACCTGCAAGATTTCATCGGTCGTCTCCGGGTAAGGGGCGCTTTCCCAGTCGATCTCGACCGCATCGGCGGCCTGCATGGCCAGCCACGTATTGCTGGCCACCACGGCAATACCGTCGCCCAGGTCGAGAATGGCCTCGACACCGGCCATGTCCCGGGCCGCGGTAGCATCGAATGAAACCATGCCGCCCCCAAGACGCGGATTGATGCGCACCGTGGCAAAGCGCATGCCGGGCAGACGCACATCGGCACCGAATTCGGCGGTGCCGGTGCATTTGGCCACCATGTCGGCGCGCGGCATGTCGCGGCCCAGGTATTTCCAGTCCGATGCCGGTTTCAGCGTGACGTCTCCGGGCGGGTCGATTTTCGCGGCCGCCTCGGCCAGCGAAGCATAGCTCAGCGTCGTGCCGTCGGGCGCAATCACGGCGCCGTCCTCGGTGCGCAGGGTGGACACCGCCACGTTCAGTTGCCGGGCCGCCGCCAGTTTCAGGGTTTCGCGCGCCGTGGCCCCGGCCCTGCGCATCTTTTCGAAGCCGTCGATCATGGCGGTCGAGCCGCCGGTCACCTGCATCCCCAGCATCTTGGGCAGCACCTCGGCGGCCGCCTTGGCCAGCCCGGTCATGACGCCGGCGTCATCGTGCTTGTAGGTCTTGTGGCCCGCGATCAGGGCGCTGTTGTAATAGGCCTGCGCGGGGGGGCCGTGTTCGACACGCACGTCTTCCCAGGCGACATCCAGTTCTTCGGCGACAAGCGCGGCCAGGGTCGACTGCGTGCCCTGCCCCATCTCGGCACGCGGACCGATGATCGTGACGCCGCGCTGGTCGATGATCAGAAACGGGTTGAGCGCGACCGCGCCCGCGTCCGGCTCCAGCGGGTTTGGCAGGGTGCGTTTGTATTGCCAGACCCCGAACCCGACGCCGCCGGCAACCGCCACGCTGGCGACGAGAAAGGCGCGGCGGGTGTATTTTGCAACGCGTCCCATGGCTCAGCCCCCCTGCATGCGCGTTGCGGCCAGCTTGATGGCGGCGCGGATACGATTGTAGGTGCCGCATCGGCACAGGTTGCCCTGCATCGCCTCGTCAATCTGGGCGTCGGTCGGGTCGGGAACTTCGGCCAGCAGGCTGGCAGCCTGCATGATCTGCCCGGACTGGCAATAGCCGCACTGGGCGACCTGATGCTCGACCCAGGCCGCCTGCAAGATGGCCAGATCATCGGGCGAGCCGATCCCTTCGATTGTCGTGACCGGCCCGTCCACGTCCTCCAGCGCCACCTGGCAGGAGCGCACCGCCTGTCCGTTGACATGCACGGTGCAGGCCCCGCAGGCCCCGATGCCGCAGCCGAATTTCGACCCCGTCAGCCCCAGCGCATCGCGCAGCACCCACAACAGCGGGACATCGCCCGGCAGGTCGACCTCGTGGCCCATCCCGTTGACTGAAATTCTGGTGGTCATCTGCTGCCTCCGGCCCGACCCAAAACGATAGAACTCGCCCCATGGTAAACCCGCGGCATTCAAATGGCCACCTTTCCGCCTGCGACAAGGGCTTTTCAGGCCGCCCCCGGCCAAAGCACGCCGATCCCCCAGACCGCAAGAAAGGTCGCGCCATACCCGACAGCCAGCACCACGCCATCGCGCAACAGCAGGCCAAGCGCCAGCAGCAGAACCACCAGCGAGACCAGCGTCGGAATGCCGGGGATCAGCCCGGCAACCACGGCCACGAGGCTGAGCAGGGTCATGATCACGCCGGCCAGGTGATGGGCAACGCGCCCCTCGGCCAGCAAAGCCAGCCGCCGTCCGGTGTGCGCGTCCAGCCAGCGCGCCAGCGGCAGCAGCCTGGCCAGCCCCTTGCGGACCAAGCGCCCGGACATGCGCGCGCGTTGCAGCCGCTCTGGCAGCCACAGCTGCCGACGTCCCAGCGCGATATGAGCCGCGACAAAGGCCATGATCACCCCGATCAGCGCGTTCGAGCCGGGAAACAGCCCGAACGGCATCAGCATCAGGAGCGTCGGCACCAGCATGACCGCCGGCAGACCGCGGCTGTTCATCTGCTCGAGGAAGGCGCCGAAGGTCAGCTCTTCGTGTTCGGCCGCCGCCAACAGATCGCGCAAAAGGGTTTCGAACGAGCGTTCACGGGTCGCGTTATCGCCGTTTGCCTCCACCTCGGTCAGGCACCGGCCTGACGCAGGCGGGTCACCTTGCCCGGATCATCGTCGACCAGGTTGGCCAGGGCGCGCCAGGCGTCGAATTGCGACTGGAAGACTTCACCGGTCAGTTCATCGAGGAAGTGGGTCTGCTCCAGCTTGTCCATCACCGGCCCCTTGACCTCGGACAGGTGCAGCCTGATGCCCATGTCCTTCAGCCGCTGGTTGATCGCCTCAAGGCTTTCCAGCGCCGAGGTGTCGATCACGTTCACAGCCGACAGCATGAGCACGACATTTTTCACGCCGCAGTCTTCGGTCACGCGGTCCTGCAGGTAGTCTTCAAGGAACCGGGCGTTGGCGAAAAACAGGTTCTCGTCGACGCGCAGGGTCACCAGAGTCGGATCGGTGATCACGTCATGGCGCAGGATGTTGCGGAAATGCTGGGTGCCGGGCACCAGCCCCACTTCGGCCACATGCGGGCGCGACGAGCGGTGCAGATACAGCAACAACGAGATCGCAACGCCGGCCGAGACCCCGAACTCGACCCCAAGCGTGAGGGTCAGCAGGATGGTTGCGGCCACAGAGGCGAAATCGGCGCGTGAAAAGACCCATGTGCGCTTCAGGATCGAGAAATCGACCAGCGACAACACGGCCACGATGATCGTGGCGGCCAGGGTCGCCTTGGGAAGAAAGAACAGCAAAGGCGTGAGCACCAGCGCGGCCAGTGCGATGCCGACAGCCGTGAACGCGCCCGCCGCCGGGGTTTCGGCGCCGGCGTCGTAGTTGACAACCGAACGGGCAAATCCGCCGGTCACCGGGTAGCCGCCGGAAATGGACGCTGCAATGTTGGACGCCCCCAGCCCGATCAGTTCCTGATCCGGGTCGATGCGCTGGCGCTTCTTGGCGGCCAGGGTCTGCGCCACCGAGATGCTTTCGACAAATCCGATGATCGAAATCAGCACGGCCGAGCCCAGCAGGCTCATCCAGATGTCGCGGTCAAAATCGGGCAGCGTGGGCGCCGGCAGGCCGCGCGGGATTTCCCCGACGATGGCAAGGCCCTTGTCGGCCAGCCCGAAAGCCCATGTGGCCAGCGTCGTGACGACGATGGCCGCCACCGGCCCCGCGCGAGACAGAAGGTCGGCCGTGCGCGGTTTCAGGCCGGCCTGCAACAAGATCGGTTTCAGCCCCTTGCGCACCCAGAACAGGAAGGCAACCGTGCCCGCACCGATGATGAGGGCATAGATATTGGTGTCGCCCAGGTTGGCCCACAGCGACTGGACGATTTCCACCAGCGTATGCCCGCCCGCCTTTATGCCCAGCACATGCTTGAGCTGGCTCGTGGCGATCAGGACGCCGGATGCGGTGATGAA
>JALSJL010000498.1 GCA_026989405.1 Marinosulfonomonas sp.
CGACCTGGCGGTGGGGGGCGCGATCCCGCTGTGGCTGTCGGCGGCGGTGATCATCGAGGAAGGCACGGATGTCGAACTGCTGCGCAAGATCGCGCGTTCCATGCGCGCGGCGGCGGACGAAGCGGGCGTGCATATCGTCACCGGCGACACCAAGGTTGTCGAGCGTGGCTCGGCCGACGGGCTGTTCGTCACCACCTCGGGCGTCGGGGTGATCCCGCCGGGGCGCAACCTGAACGCGGGCCGGGTGACGGTGGGCGACGTGGCCATCGTCAACGGCGTGCTGGGGGACCACGGCGCGGCGATCCTGGCGGCGCGCGGCGACATGGCGCTGAGCACCGAGATCGAAAGCGATTGTGCATCGCTCAACGAATTGATGGAGGCGGTGATCGCGGCCGCGCCGGATGTGCGTTGCGCGCGCGATGCCACCCGCGGCGGGCTGGCCTCGGCGCTGAACGAGATCGCCGAGGCCGCGGGCGTGGGCATCGAAATCGCGGAAACCGACCTGCCCTTGCGTACCGAGGTCAAGGGAGTGTGCGAGATCCTCGGGCTGGATCCGCTTTACCTGGCCAACGAGGGGACGCTGGTGTTGTTTGTCCCGTCCGATCAGGCCGAGGCGGCGCTGGCGGCGATGCGCGCGCTGGAGGTGGGCAGGAATGCGGTTGCCATCGGGCGCGCAACGGATGAAAACCCCGGTTCGGTGGTGATGACCACGCTGTTTGGCGGCGGGCGCATCATCGACATGCTGGTGGGCGAACAACTGCCCCGGATCTGCTGAGGAAGACACATGGAATTCATCGATTCACTGGAAATCGACTCGACCCCGGGTTTTCTGTTGCTGGGGTTCTTCATCGGCATGATCCATGCCTTTGAAACCGATCACCTGGCGGCGATCAGCACACTGGTCACCAAGGACAAGAAACGGCTGATCTTTCGCGGCGCGGCCTGGGGGCTGGGTCATACCACCACGTTGCTGCTGTTGTCGTCGGCGGTGGTGCTGTTCAGCTTCGTGCTGACCGATGCCGCGGCGGCGGCGCTGGAATTTGCCGTCGGCATCATGCTGGTGCTGCTGGGGGCGGACGTGCTGCGGCGCCTGCGCAAGAGCCGCCTGCATGTGCATGTGCACCGCCACGGCGACATGGGCCCGCATATCCACCTGCACAGCCATGAAGGCGAAGCCGGGCCCCACAGCCACGAAGCCCATGACCATGTGCATCCCACCGGCTTTCCGTTCAAGGCGCTGGCGATCGGGCTGGTGCACGGGGCGGCCGGCTCGGCGGCGATCATCGTGCTGGCGGCGGCGAGTGCCGGCAGCGCCTGGGTGGCGCTGGGTTACGTGGCGCTGGTGGGCGTGGGCTCGATCTTCGGCATGGCCGGGATTTCGGCGGTGATCAGCCTGCCGATTTCCATGGCGCCGAAAAACGTCAAATGGCTGCATACCGGCGCGAAACTGGTGATCGCGGCCATCGCCATCAGCTTTGGCATCACCATCATGGCCGAAACCGGCGCCCAGGCCCTGGAGCTGTTCTGATGCACGAGCTGGGCCTGGCACGCAACATCGCCGCGATCATCCGCGAGCACGCCCGCGGCCGCGCGGTGCGCGAGGTGCGCGTGGCCATCGGCCCGCTGGCCTGTGTCGAAAAACCGGCGCTGGAATTCTGCTGGGAGCTGGTCACCGAAAATTCGGACATCGCGGATGTGCGCCTGGGCTTTGTCAAGGCCGAGGGCGACACCTTCGTGGTGCGCGAAATGGAATTCATGGAGGAAGCTTGAATGTGTGGAACATGCGGCTGCGCCGATCCGGCGAACGAGGTGTCGATGACCGATACCGCCACGGGACAGAAGGTGGTGCTGAACGGCGGTCACGATCATGGGCACGAACATGACCATGACCACGGGCATGACCACGGGCACGACCACCCCCATGACGACCACCACCATGGCCATGACGAGCCCCATGTGCACGGCCCCGGCGGCGAGATCATCCCGCTGGAAGTCGCGGTGCTGAGCAAGAACGACAAGTTCGCCGCCCGCAACCGCGGCTGGTTCGAGGGGCGCGGGGTGGTGGCGCTGAACCTCGTGTCCTCGCCGGGATCGGGCAAGACCACGCTGCTTGAGGCGACGATCCGGGCGCTCGCTGGCAAGACCGCCATTTCGGTGATCGAGGGCGACCAGATGACCGCCAACGACGCCGAGCGGATCAAGGCCGCCGGCGCCCGGGCGATCCAGATCAACACCGGCGCCGGCTGTCACCTCGAGGCCGACATGGTGGCCGAGGCCGCGCGCGCGCTGGACCCGGCGCCGGGATCGATCCTGATGATCGAGAACGTCGGCAACCTGGTCTGTCCGGCGATGTTCGACCTGGGCGAACACATGAAGATCGCGGTGATTTCCACCACCGAGGGCGAGGACAAGCCGATCAAGTATCCGCACATGTTCCGCGCCGTGGACCTGGTGGTGATCAACAAGATGGACCTGGCCCCACATGTGGATTTCGACGAGGCCGCCTGCCGTGCCAACATCGCCGAAGTGAACCCGAAGGCCGAGGTCCTGTGCCTGTCGGCGAAAACCGGTGCGGGGATGGATGTCTGGTGTATCAAGCTGCAGGAAATCGTTGCCGCTGGTCGGGCGTAGACCACCGAGCGTGATCTGGCGGATGCATCAGCGCTCTGTGCCGAGGGAGGGATCTGACTGCCTGTCGGCCCTTGTGCATGATGCTATCATGGCAAGCAGCCAATGCAGCATGACTCTGAAATGTGCTGGCGTCAGGCGCGTGTAGATCGGTTGATCGGCATCATCGTTTGGGTGTATTCCAACTTGTCGACGGGGCCTTCTCGCCCGTCCCCATCAGCCCCTGATCGATTTCCGGGTCGTTGCACCCGCGGCCGCAGCCCACCTGTCGATCGTCTCTCGCAGGCCCGGGTCGTCAGCCTTCAAGTGGAAGGTGTAGAGCCGATTGACGATCTGGCGCATGAGCGCTCGCATGGTCTCGTCGTCAAGATGCGAGACCTCGGTCCACGGGATTTCCCGCCCTTCGGCATCGATCACCACGACGTCCGAATAGTCCCCGGTCTTGCTGACCGGCGTGGTGCCGGCATGCAAGCCTTCCAGTGCCGTATTGCGCACGCACAGCATGGCCAGGGTTTTGGCCAGCTTGGCAGCAATACGTTTTTCGTCGGCGCCGTTCATTCCGCGATCATAGCGCTGGATGGCAAGAAGGGACAGGAGGACCTGATTCCCTTGTTCTTGGGATCACCCGAACCACTTCAGTTTCACCGCCACGCCTGCAATCAGCGCCAGCAGCAGGCCGGTGGTGATGAGCCGCACGACGGTCTGTCAAGTCGCATGGCACCATGCGCGAAAATGCAAGCAGGGTGCGCAGGTCGCGAATTGTTTGTGGCGGAGGGGACGGGACTGGGAACGAAGGTTCTCCAATTCCTACCATGACCCATTTTTCGAAATCTGGACGTGAGGCATCAAGGATAGAGTGTTCACCGTTCGCTCATCGCATTCTGCACCGTCCTGACAATCGGCGCGAAGAAATAGGTGATGATGCGACGTTTATCGGTGATCACATCAATCGTGGCGGTCATTCCGGGTTTCAGCGAAAGCCTGTCTGCGCCTGCTTGCAGATATGTCCGGCTTGGTGACACACGCACGACATAACCCCATTGCCCATCTGCTATCTCGGTCGAATCCGCGGCAATATCGATCACGCGCCCTTCCACGAACCCGAAGCGTTCCGATGGGTAAGCATCAAGCCGGATATTTGCCTTTTGCCCTACCTTCAAGAAGCCGATGTCCTGGTTTGAGAAAACCCCTTCGACCTCGATGGCCATATTCGTCGGAACGATCCGCATGAGCTCGGCTTCTGCCGTCACAACGCCTCCAATCGTGAATGTCTTCAACTGATCGACAATGCCGGAGACAGGCGCTCTCAGGGTGGCGGCATCCAATTGCCGCTGCGCGCCCCGCGCCTCTTCTTCCAGCAATGCAAGCCGCGCGTCGATCTCGGCTTTGCGCTTCAGCAAGCCACTGCGCTGATTTGCAAGTAGCCGCCGACGCTCAATTCCCAGTGCGCGCCGTTCGGCCTGTTTCTGGTCCGCTTCCCTCAGATAGACGTCCCGTTGGCGCTCCAGTTCCAAAAGGGTCTGTTCGACATCAAGAAAAGAAGATCGGCTCGTTGTCCCACTTGCCAACAACTTCTCTGCAGTGTCCATGCGCTGCCTTTGAATTGTCAAGGCAGCTTCGATTCTTTCGACATTGGCATATGTCACGGCTTCCGATTTCAGGCTCGCCTCGGTTCTTGCATCGATCTGCTCAAGGCTTGCCCGCAGGTCACCGATTTCCGATTGCAAGAGGGCGACTTGTGCGAGGGCAAACGGATGATCGTGCAAAGCTTCCGGAAGTTCGAGATCATATGGGGTCCACAAAATGGCATTTGTACCCGCCGAAATTCTGTCAAGGACATCAACCAGCGTGTCAATACGCGTCATTTCGATGCGCAACCGATCACGCTCGGCTGCAATCGTGCCCAGTTGCACCCGTGCGCCCGTCGAATCCAGCTCGATCAGCACTTGCCCCTTTTCGACCGTCATTCCGTTACGGACATGGATGGCGTTTACACGGCCAGAAAGCTCGGGCTGCACCACTTGGACCCGGCTGACAGGAACCACCTTGCCCTTGCCACGTGCCACCACCTCGATCCTGAAGGCGATCGACATGGCAACGATAGCAAGAAATATGGCAATCGAGACAAAAACTGTCACATGCAGCGTCGGCGAGGAAATCCGCATCTGGCCGTTGTCTGTCATCATATCAGCGCCTCGAAATCGACGGTCTGATTGGCTGCGTCGAACAGCGCCGGGCTATGTGTAATGATGATCAGGGTGGCCTCATCTTTGAGACGCTGCAATTGTGCCGCCATGCGTTTCTGGGCGGCACCATCAAGGGCGCTTGTCGGCTCGTCAAAAATGATGACTTTAGGCTTCTTGACAAGAGAACGCGCGATGGCCACGCGTTGTCGCTGCCCGCCGGACAGGGCTGAGCCCCTCTCTCCGACATGCGTGTCCAACCCCTGTGGCAGTTGATCGACCAAAGAGGCCGCCGCCGAAATTTCGAGGGCTCGAGCAATCTCCTCGTCACTCGCAGTTTCATTGCCCAGAAGCAGATTTTCACGCAAGGTCCCCGAAAAAAGATATGGCTCCTGAGGTATGTAGGCGATCTTGCTTCGGACGTCGCGCGGATCATGCAGTGCGATGTTTTCTCCTCCAAGGGAAATCACGCCGTTATCAGGCACGTCGATACCCGCAGCGAGCCGACCGAATGTCGACTTGCCGATGCCGGATGGGCCGATGACAAGCGTCATCGTGTTCGGTTCGGCCGTGAAACAGAACCGTCGCAGGATCGGCACGGATGGCTGATATGCGAAATCGACATCGGTGAATGCGAGTCGGGCCGGAATATCGGGCGGAAGTTTTGGTCGCGCATCAAACGGCTCCATCGGCGTGTTCACGACATCGCCGAGACGCTGGCGGGAAACGCGAATATTCTGCCAGCTCTCCCAAAGCCCGGAAAAGTTCTCTATGGGGCCGGTCACCTTTTCCGCCAGGAGATGAAAGGCAATCAGTTCTCCAAGAGTGATCTGCCCGGCGAACACGAACTGGGCCCCGAAAAAGATGATGCTGATGGTGATCGCACGATCGAGCGCAAACAGAAGCTTGTCATTCCAGATATTGAGCAGCCCGACACGGTACCCTGCGGCCAGGTTGGCCTGAAGCGTCCGATCAAGGCGATCGAGCATCTTGCCCTCGGCACCGAGCGCCTTGACCGCAGCGATCCCGGAAATGTTTTCCACCATCTGTGCCTGATGGGCGGCCCCCGCGTCGAATTGCGTGCGCAGTCGGCGGCGCAGGAACGGACCGAAAGCGAGATAGATCAGGATCTGAAGCGGCATGGCCGCAAGAATGATCATCGTCAGGGGCACTGATATGGTCAGCAACACGGCAAGATAGACAATGACGAAGATGAGATCGAGGAAAACACCTGTTGTCGTACCGACAAGAAATGCGCGGATCGTATCCGTTTCACTGATCCGGGCAATGGTTTCGCCAACCGACCATTTGCGGAAATGGCTGAACGGAAGCTTGAAGAGATGCTCGAATATCCTTGCCCCGAATTCCCGCGTCACACGGTTGGCGGTGAGCATTCCGAGCAATTCGGAAAGCACTTCGAAAGCAAGTTGAAAGATGCTGACCGCGACAAACACCGCCACCACGATCAGCAGCGATGCTTCGCGCTGAAAGGGCAGGATGCGGTCGATGATGACCTGGAAGATGAAGGGTTCGACCAGCCCGATCAGCCGCAGGCAGATGGCGAGAAAGACCAGCTCTACATAAAGCGGTGTGAATTTCCAGAGCGTCCTGCCGAACCAGGAAAGCGGGATTTCGCCCGCGTTTTCCCTTTTCTCCTGGCTCATGGACAGTCTGCGGCCTGCTCGGGCGCGGTGATCACGCAGGCCCCCGGAAGGGCGTCGGCATCGGGGGAAACAGCGATGACAATGAAGTTGTCTGCGGACGGCCAGTCCTCGCGCAGCCGCTGCGAAAGGCTGTCCGCATCAATGGCCTCCAGTTCCCCGGTCAATGCAAGCGCACGGCCCGGGTTGTAGCCGTCGAGCATGCTTTGCAACTCGGCGCTTGCCACGTCGATCACGAATTCGGGCAACTGCCGAAAGTGTTCGAGCAAGGGCGCCTTGCGCGCGGCCAACTCGCCGCCCGGCCCCTCGGCGCGAAATCCGGCGTAGGCCTCACGCACGACGCGCTCGACGTCGGCAAGCCGCTCCGGCGCCACCTGGCCGCTCAGGGCCAGCACCCCCAGTTCACGGGTGTAGTTGGCCAGCCCCACTCCGAAACCGTAGCTGGCGCGCAACTCGGTGCGCACCGCCTTGAACAGGACGCTCTGATCCCCGCCGCCCAGCGCATCGACCAGGATCAGATCTTCGACCTCACCGGGCTCTCGCGTGGGCGGCAGCGGTCCGACAAAGGATAGCGTCGTCGTGTCCGCCTCGGGCAGATGCAGCAGGATGCGCCGCGGGGTCCAGTCGGCCTGCGCCGCGCGCGACATGTCGCGGCCAGTCGCCGGAAGCCCCGCCAGCAGCGCATCCACCGCCGCCCCGGCGGCCTTTGCATCCAGAGCGCCGGCCACCACGATGGCCTCGGGCTGCGCGGCGATGACCTCCTTGTGCCAGGCCTCCACATCCGCCGCCGTCAACCTCTCGATGACGCCGGGCTCGTCCAGCGACAAGGCCGCACGCAAGGGCTGCTCGCCCAGCACGGCCCAACGCACTGCGGCAAACCCCGCGTTCTGGGGCTGCGCCTGGCCCTCGGCGATAGTCTTTGCAAAGCCATCACGGAGGCGCTC